>NZ_JAGGQY010000039.1:0-148569 GCF_018613105.1 Bacillus sp. ISL-77 | reverse complement strand
AGTGTTAAATATGGAAGGAATTAGTAAAACGTTCTCAGGTGTAACCGTATTAAACAATGTGAAAATTGAACTTTATCCAGGTGAAGTACATGCCTTAATGGGTGAGAATGGAGCCGGAAAGTCAACTTTTATGAAAATTTTAGCAGGGATCTATACACCTGATAATAATGGTGGAAAGATCTATTTTAAAGGTCAGCCGACTTTGTGGAAGGATCCTGTTGATGCAAGGAACAAAGGAATAAATGTTATTCATCAGGAATTAAGCCTTTCTCCCAATTTGTCGATTAGTGAAAATATCTTAATGGGTTCAACCTTTCCGAGAAATCGGTTAGGGATGGTTAAGTGGGGAGAGGTGCATAAAAGTGCACAAAAGGTGTTGGATTCAATGGGTTCTAATCTTGACCCACGCCAATTGGTTTCAACCCTAAGCGTTGCTCAACAACAAATGGTGGAGATCGCCCGAGCATTATCCTTTAAGGCAGAGGTTCTTATTATGGATGAACCAACAGCCTCTTTAACAGATAAAGAAATTATGAAACTATTTGATATTATTGAGGATTTAAAAAAACAGGGTGTTGCCATCGTTTATATTTCTCATAGAATGGAAGAAATCTTTACGATTGCTAATAGATTTACTGTCTTACGTGACGGTGAGTGGATTGCAAGTGGCCCCATTGAAGAGACAAACCCTGATCACCTTGTGAAGCTAATGGTAGGTCGTGATTTAAAAGATTTGTTTAATCGAGATAAGTCTTCTGATCCTAAAAAACTTTCAAAAAGCAGTTCCCCTGTTCTAGAACTGAGAAATGTTTCAGATAACACCATTGTTAAAAACGTTTCGTTTAAAATTTATCCAGGTGAAATTATTGGTTTAGCAGGGCTTGTAGGTGCGGGGAGAACAGAGTTAGTTAGGGCTCTATTTGGTGCATCTGAGTTGAAAAGTGGCGAAATATTTGTAGATGGAAAGTCCGTTAAAATACAATCCCCTATAGATGCAATGGCTAATGGGATTGCTCATGTACCTGAAAGCAGGAAAGAGCAAGGATTATTTTTATCTATGTCTGTAAAAGAGAATATTTTAATGGCAGAGTTGAAAAAGCATACGAAGGCAGGAATTGTTAGTTGGAAAGAAGTGAATGCTACCGCTGATCGTTATATAAAAGAACTAAACATAAAAATTGCCTCACCGGAACAGCAGGTATCGAACTTAAGTGGTGGTAATCAGCAAAAAGTTGTGATCGCAAGATGGCTGTCCATCGCACCTAAAGTATTACTGCTTGATGAACCCACGAGAGGTGTGGATATTGGGGCAAAGACTGAAATACATAAAATTGTTTCGAAGCTTGCCGAAAATGGCTTGGCAGTTTTAATGATTTCATCTGAGCTTCCGGAAGTTTTAGGCGTAAGTGATCGAATCCTCGTCATGTGCGAAGGAAGATTAACAGGAGAACTTTCGAGAGAAGAAGCCACACAGGAAAAAATTATGTACTTAGCTACTAGGGGGGAGTAAAGAAAATGAGGGGAAATACTCAAACAATATCACAAAGAGAAAGCCTTCATGTTGGGAAGATCCTTCACGGATTATGGAATCGATTGGGTATGATCATGATTTTAATCTTATTATGTGTTGTCCTTTCTTTTACCGCGCCTAATTTCTTAGAAACGGCCAATATGTTAAATGTATTAAAGCAGGTTTCCATCATTGCTGTTCTAGCTGCTGGAATGACAATTGTGATATTAACTGGTGGAATTGATTTGTCGGTCGGGTCAACAGTTGCTTTATCCGGTGTTATTTCAGTTATGGTCTCTTCAGCAGGAGTTAACCCCGTCATTGCCATGATATCAGGTGTGGCTGTAGGGTATGCAGTAGGACTAATAAATGGATTTTTCACTGCTAAAACCAAATTACCAGCATTTATTGTTACATTAGGTAGTTTCACCTATGTTCGAGGTCTTGCTTATGTCATTAGTGGTGGTTATCCGATTGTTTTACAAAATGAAACGTTCAAATTCATTGGTGGCGGAGCTATTTTCGGAATACCAACTCCTATCTATATCATGATTTTTGTTTATGTCGTTATGTTTTATGTTTTAAAGTATACCATGTTTGGCCGCCATATTTATGCCATTGGTGGAAATGAAGAAGCAGCACGATTAACAGGGATTAAGGTTGAGAAGTCATTAATTAATGTTTATTCCATCAGTGGATTATTAGCAGGTTTAGGTGGGGTTGTTTTAGCTGGCAGGTTGTATTCTGGTCAACCAACTGCAGGACAAATGTATGAGTTAGATGCAATTGCAGCGGTTATTTTGGGCGGAACTAGTCTAACAGGTGGTAAAGGAAAGATACAAGCAACGATCATTGGGGTATTAATTATGGGCGTTATTAGTAATGGCTTAACTCTAATGGACGTTAACTATTATTGGCAGCTTGTTGTCAAAGGTGGAGTAATTGTTGCCGCGGTATTATTAGATCGCTTACGTGGAAATAGTGCAGCTTAATGGAATTCAACAGATGCATTTAACAATGTAGAGAACAAGAGTAATAAAGGTAAAAAAGATGAAATATCTTTCCAATAAGTGGATTTTTTCATTGGAAGTAAGACATTTTAAAGGCTGTCGAATGATCGACAGCCTTCATTTTTCATGCAATTTTGCGATCAAAAAGGGGGTATTTGATGAAGTACTTGCTTGGAATAGATCTTGGAACATCTAGTGTGAAGACATGCCTGATTGACTATACTGGAACAGAGTGTTTTTCAGATAGTGAGGTATATAGCATAAATACTCCTGCAAGAAATTGGGCAGAACAAGATCCTGAAGAATGGTGGAGAGCTACAAAGAAGACCATACAGCATTGTTTACAAAAAGTGGGGGGATATGAGGTTGAAATTACTGGAATTAGTTTTTCTGGACAAATGCATGGTTTAGTAATACTTGATAAAGACAAACAAGTAATAAGACCAGCGATCATTTGGTGTGACCAAAGAAGTCAGCAGCAAATCCACTCCATACATAATAAAATCCAAAAGGAAGAAGTAGGAAGGCAAACACTGAATGCACTTTCTCCTGGTTTTTTACTGCCTTCTTTAATGTGGATAAAAGACCATGAACCTTTTAATTATGAAAAAATAGATAAAGTGGTTTTACCTAAAGATTATATACGTTACAGAATAACTGGTGAAATTGGTACAGATTCAACAGATGCTTGTGGAACATTAATATTTAATATAGAAAGAAGAGAATGGGCTGAAGATCTAATTAAAAAGTTAGGGATAAATAGGAACCTTTTTCCACTATGCCGTGAGCCATACGAGATCGCTGGTTACGTAACACGAATTGCAGCCAATGAAACTGGATTGAAATTAGCAACCCCTGTCGTATATGGTGGAGGGGATCAGCCGATGCAGGCTGTTGGGAATGGCATCCTTTCTTCGGGGACAATTTCCTGTACGATTGGAACAGGAGGACAGTTATTTTCCCCTGTAAATCAACCAGTTCATGACAGACTATATCGTACAAATACATTCTGTCATGTGAAAAACTGGTACATATTAGGTGCTAATTTAAGTGCAGGACTATCATTAAAATGGTTAATGGAAAATATTTTATATATCACAGACTTTACTAAGTTAAACAAAGAAACTAGTAAGATTCCATCAGGTAGTGAAAAGTTACTCTTCCTACCATATTTAAATGGAGACAGAACACCCCATATGGATGCTAATGCTAAAGGGATGTTTTTTGGACTTCAATTAAAGCACAATCGTTACCACATGTTGAGAGCGGTGATGGAAGGTGTTGCTTTTTCATTGCGTGATTCATTAGAGATTTTTAATGAACTACAAATACCTGTTGAGCAGGTTATCGCTTCAGGTGGATTTATCCAAAGTGATTTATGGATGCAAATTGTAGCAGACGTTTTTCAAAAAAGTATATGTACTACCTTGACGAAGGAACATGCCTGTAAAGGAGCAGCAATTATGGCAGCTGTAGGTACAAAAGTCTTCAATTCAATGGAAGAAGCAGTAAGTGAAATGGTAAAAAAGAGTGATAGGCTAGTAGAGCCAAATGAAAAGAATGGATATGTATATAATGAGCAATATGAGCTATTTAAATCTCTCTATATACAAAATAGGGAACTGTTTATGATATAGATCTAGATACTTTGTATTCTATATTAATAGAAGCGATAAGAATGGAGAGTGGAAAATAAATGAATAAAACATCCCGCTCAGTTATGTGCGTTGGAGAGCTGTTAATCGATTTTTTCTGTACAGATATTGATGTTAATTTAAAAGAAGGTGATCATTTCCTAAAGAAGGCTGGAGGTGCCCCAGCGAATGTAGCAGCTGCCATTTCAAAGCTAGGTGGGGTGGCGAGTCTTATTGGAAAAGTGGGAAATGATCCATTTGGATCATTTTTGAAAGAAACTTTAAAAGAGGTGGGTGTAGATACATCGATGGTTGTTACTGATGATTTAGCATCAACAACCTTAGCATTTGTTTCTCTCCAAGCAGACGGTGAAAGGGATTTTGTATTCAATAGAGGAGCAGATCAACATCTAACAGACGAAAACTTAAATTTAGATAGACTAAGTAGAGCAAAAATAATACACTTTGGATCCGCAACAGCTTTACTTGATAACCCATTTAAAACAACCTATTTTAATGCAATGGAGTTTGCGCAAAATAGTGGAATATTCCTATCATTTGACCCTAATTTCCGTAAGGATTTATGGAAAAATAGAATGGAAGAATTTATTAGTTTAGCTAGAAAAGGTATATCCATGGCTGATTTTGTAAAAGTCAGTGAAGAGGAGCTTGAACTTATCACTGGAAAAATGGATAAGTATGAAGGAATAGAGAAGCTCCATCATTTGGGAGCGAAAATTGTGGCTGTGACTCTTGGAAGTGAAGGAACTCTTCTTTCAAATGGAAATGATGTGGGTGTAATAAACAGTATAGAAATAAATTCAATTGACTCTACCGGTGCTGGTGATGCATTTGTCGGTGCTGCTTTATATCAGTTTGCAAACTTGGAGTCCATTAATACAATTATTAATGATTTTAGTAAACTGAAAGAGATCATTCTATTTGCAAATAAAGTAGGGGCACTTGTATGTACAAGGGTAGGAGCGATATCTTCCTTACCAAACGAAGAGGATATATTAAAAATTTAGTCATTTTTACTCATGCAGTAAGTTTAAAGCGTCTGATTACAAGAATAAGATAGAAGTCATTCTTAAAGCAGTGACATTTATATTCAGCAAAGAAAGGAATCGTGGCATGATATGCCGTGGTTCCTTTTTAAATGAAGGCTTCTAACAATCCTTCCTTTTGAAGCTGTTTCTTAAAAGTAAACTATTTAGGATACTTTTTTAAGGCGATCAGTGCCTGGCACTTACATTGGTTTATGACTAAAAGGCGTCCTTAAGAGTAACTTCCAAAAAGAATTATTGGATGTCCAAGATACAGCACAGCTTGAACTCAATATTTCAGGAATGTTGAAGTTCGCTGACTTCTTCTATGATGGATTCATTGCCGATTTAGTTGGTTTTTTTTAACTATTTGTTAATAACGGTAATCCATTATTAACTCCTGAATTTATAGGATATAAAAGTTTTTTATATGTGATTATAATTTTATATCATTTTATTTATTTCAATAATTGCATTATTCTTAGTCATAAGAAATTAATAATTACTTCTTTCAAGGAAAAACATAAGGAGAAACAGAATCATGGGGGATATTGTGCATGGAAATACAAAAAACCCAACAAAATCAATGTCGAAACTTTCATGGTCCAAATCTTGGCTTTACTATCACAAACGGCGGAGTCTTTAAATCCTTAATGTCAACGCCGATCTTAAAAAGCCTACAAGGGGGGATTCTCGGTATGCAAAAAATCAAACATGTATATTGCCCTTTCCTACGATCACTGGATTGGGATGGAAAAAGAAATCGTTAGTTTCTTGGCACTGTCAACTAGTTATTTGTAAGATCCAGAAACTTAATTATTAGAAGACTAAGAGCTTTATAGGGTGGACCAAATTAAAGTTATTTCGTAGAAGATTGTGCCAGTAGTTCAATAGGGGAGTATATATATGGAAGCAAAATATTGTAAAGAATCACGAGTTATACGAACAAGTCGTGTATTTCCAAATGACGTAAACAATCACAATACATTATTTGGAGGAAAATTAATGAGTGATGTGGACCAGGTAGCGTCTGTTTCTGCGGCTCGCCATAGTCGCAGGGAATGTGTAACTGCTTCAACTGATTCAGTTGACTTCTTATATCCTGTTCGTACAACAGATTCGGTCTGTTTTGAATCATATGTGACATGGACAGGGACATCGTCTATGGAGGTTTTTGTGAAAATTATTGCTGAAGATTTAAAAAGTGGTAAACGTACAATTGCAGCAACAGCTCTATTAACATTTGTCGCACTTGATGAACATAAACGTCCAACACATGTTCCACAGGTTATTCCGGAAACAGAAGAAGAGAAAAAATTGCATGAGACCGCACCAGAGCGAGCAAGAGTTCGCAAAGAAAGAAAACAAAAGAGCAAAAAATTAGCTGCTTTTTTAACAACAAATTATCCTTAAGGTCAACAAAGCTTATGTTAATTTAGTTAAGTTAGTCAGCAGGACTAGCAAATAGGTAATCTTTAAATTAGGGAGGGATTTTAATGTGGATTATCACTCAGTATTTAGATTCAAATATTACAATGTTTAAATTTGAGACAGAAGCAGAAGCAAAAGAGGCCTTCAAAAAAATACATTAATGTTCATTTCGTCAAGCTAGGTGCGACAGTTCTTCCTGAAACGCAAGTGTGGGGTAAGGTTAAAAAAGATTGGGATCAAACATTCAGTGAGGTTCCGATTCACTATAACGTAAAATTAACAATCAAAGATTATGGCGTATCAGGTCAAAACATGTAAGCCCTCTTATTTTGTTAACGAATAGTATATTTTTCTCTTCTTATAACAGAAAAACTTCACTAAACAACGGTTTAGTGAAGTTTTTCCGTCATTGAGACTATGCAAGGACTCTCTCAAGTATATCAATGTCTAACCTGTTTCCATCCAATAAGGATCCATCTGCTGCCTCCCCGGCCACTTCCCCTAAGCCCTCGTCTTCGATGATTTGAGCCAGCATCGAACGAACGGCTTCATCATCATCTATTATATGAAAAAGTAACAAATCACCCTTTCTCCATTAAATGATTGGCCGATAAGCGGATAGTGAAAATGGACCCTGTTCCTTCTAATCTATTCTGCACTGTAATATCACCTTCAAGTTGTTCAACTATCTCTTTTACAAAGGATAATCCCATTCCCGTTGATGGATTTCCGGAATAATCATATTTAGTGGTAAACCCAGGCTTGAAAATTAAATTTTTATGTTTCTGGATAACACCAGGGCCATTATCTTTGATCTGGAATTTAACCAAATGGTTTTCCCTTTCAATACTAATGGTAATCTTGCCCGTTTTATCGCTGGCTTCTATGGCGTTAGTGACGATATTATTGATAATCGATAAAAGGGTAAAAACATGGTAAGGAGGATGAGCTCCTGTAATGGAATATTCAACTTGAATATTTTTTCCAAGGATACTGGCATATTTTTCATTTGTTCGTTTGATAATGGAAACAAGTTCAACCAGGTTCATATAATCTGTAAAACTTTCATCAGAAATAAGTTTTGAAAGTCCCGCATAAATACGTTGGTTATCTTTTTTTATTTCATGGACTTCGCCGGCTATTGTCAATGCCTGCCTGCCGAGGTCCTCGACTGTATGGGCAGTCGTCCCTTCGTTTTGCAAAACATTTAAGCATTTGTATAGATCATATGATTTTTTTGTGATGTTTTCAGCATCTAGCAATGTTTTTTTTAAATGAATTGATTCCTCGTATAAATTGGAAATGAGCATGAGCATATGCTCATTTTGTTTTCTTATTTGTTTTTCCCTTGCTTGTGCCTCATACAACTGCATGATCGTGAAAAAGCTGACAACCAGAAAGCTATGTGAAATCGCCATAATCAGAATTTCGCTAAGTGCTGCCAATTTAATCGTTGTTCCCAATACGAAATATTGCATCATTATCTCTGTCAAATCCGACAATATTTCGATGGTGATGCCAATCAATCCAATTAAAATAGGACGGTGATAAAATCGGTTTACTTTTGCCAAATAAAAGAAACAAGCATAGGCAAAATAAAAGAAAAAACTAGGAAAATTAGCTTCAAAAGAGGAAGTCAAATTCATATTACCTTGGTTGATGAATTCTAGTAAAATACGAAAGACCACAACTTGTATAGCTGTCAATAAACCAGACAAAATAGCGGGGATTTTTCGGAACAATAACAAAAAGAATAAAAATATTGGTACACCAAAACTGACCCGGAACGTTTCATTAATCGGATAGAAATTTAATTCACCCGCCAAAGGGACTGTTATCATCATTAAAACGAGAATGAATAGTTCTTTTTTTACTAAAGGACTGATGTTCAAGCAGATCACTTCCTCATTTTTCTGAAAATTAGTATACAGATAGATTGGCCACAATACAATGCAAACTTTATTATTAAATACTCCAATTTTGTTTGAATAAAAAATTAAACGAAAGATAAAAAATTTTCTGTAGGTTTTTGTTATCTTTTGTAGTTCTAATTATAGAATCACCTATATCATTCTATCAGAAAATAGAAAGCGTTTTCTTTTGAGTGTGAAATGTTTTCCCTAAAAAAGAATTTAGAAAGAGAGGGTTGGAAGAGTTGATTCACAAGATTAAAAAAAAGGAAAGAGATCAAATCGGGAACCAAAGGCAGGATTGGTTGGATGAATGGGTGGCTCATTATCGTTCCTATGGTACAGAAGGACGATGTGCAAGCTACATTCCTGCTTTGGGAAAGGCAAACCCGTCACAGTTAGGTATTTGTATCGTAGGATCAAATGGACTAGTCGTCAAGTCGGGTGATTGGCAAGTCCCTTTTACATTGCAGAGTATCTCAAAAGTGATCAGCTTTATAGCGGCATGTGTAAGTCGCGGAATTCCTTATGTGTTAGATCGGGTCGATGTGGAACCAACTGGAGATGCCTTTAACTCCATTATCCGCCTTGAAATGCATAAACCAGGTAAGCCGTTTAATCCCATGATCAATGCAGGAGCAATTACCATCGCATCACTGCTTCCGGGAGAATCATCAAAAAATAAATTGGAGTTTCTTTACAAATTTATCGAAAAAATGATAGGGAAACGTCCGAACATCAATGCGGAGGTTTTTCAGTCAGAATGGCAGACTGCCAATCGAAATAGAGCAATAGCCTATTATTTAAAAGAGACGGGTTTTTTAGAATCAGAGGTGGATGAAGCTTTAGAAGTTTATCTGAAGGTGTGTTCTTTAGAAGTAAATACGGAAGATATAGCCCTGATTGGAATGATTCTTGCTCATGATGGATATCACCCAATTCAAAAACAACAAGTAATGCCTGTTGAAGTGGCCAGACTTTCCAAAGCCTTAATGCTTACCTGTGGAATGTACAATGCTTCAGGCAAATTTGCCGCCTTTGTCGGAGTGCCAGCCAAAAGCGGGGTATCGGGAGGTATTTTAGCAACAGTTCCCCCAAGTATGAAAAGAGAACTGCCTTTTCAAGATGGATGTGGAATTGGTATTTATGGACCAGCAATTGATCAGTATGGCAATAGCCTGACGGGTGTTAAGCTATTGAAACATCTATCGCAAGAATGGGATCTGTGTATTTTCTAAAAACATCTTATAAGAAAAGATTTCATTGGACATTTGAAAAATTCATACGAAATTAAGAAAACGATGCAATAAAACTTTTATTCTTCAAATTATGGGGTGATATTAATGGCATTAACAAATACTGTAGAAAGCCTAGCCGAAGAACAGAAAAAAGAAAAGGAATCTCTAGATTTATTTCTTTCTACACAAACGGTCATAAAAGAGGCGTTGGATAAATTAGGTTATTCAAATAATGAATTTGAATTATTCAAAGAACCTATCCGAATGCTCACTGTCCGCATACCTGTAAAAATGGATGATGGTTCGATTAAAGTGTTTACCGGTTTTCGTTCCCAACATAATGATGCAGTAGGTCCGACAAAAGGAGGCGTACGCTTTCACCCAGAAGTGAACGAAGAAGAGGTAAAAGCCTTGTCTATTTGGATGAGTTTAAAGTGCGGCATTGCGAACCTCCCTTTCGGTGGTGGAAAAGGCGGCATTAAGTGTGACCCGAGAATAATGTCGTTTGCAGAACTGGAAAGATTGAGTCGTGGTTATGTTCGTGCCATCAGCCAAATTGTCGGGCCTACAAAAGATATACCGGCACCCGATGTATATACAAACTCTCAAATCATGGCTTGGATGATGGATGAGTATAGCCGCCTTCGTGAATTCGATTCTCCAGGATTCATTACGGGCAAGCCCCTTGTTTTAGGGGGGTCAAATGGACGTGAAACGGCAACAGCCCGGGGTGTAACCATCTGTATTGAAGAAGCGGTAAAGAAAAAAAACATTGAATTGCAAGGTGCTCGCATAGTGATTCAAGGTTTTGGGAATGCAGGAAGCTTTTTGGCCAAATTCATGCATGATGCTGGAGCAAAAGTGATTGGTATTTCGGATGCATATGGTGCTCTTTATGATCCAGAAGGGCTTAATATTGATTACCTGCTCGATCGACGCGATAGTTTTGGTACAGTAACACCTTTATTTAACAATGTTATCACGAATCAAGAATTACTGGAAAAAGAATGTGACATTCTGGTGCCGGCTGCCATTTCCAACCAAATTACAGCACAAAACGCCAATCGTATTAAAGCTTCCATCGTAGTGGAGGCAGCTAACGGGCCAACAACCCTTGAAGCAACCAAAATTTTGGATGAAAGAGGAATCCTCCTTGTTCCGGATATATTGGCAAGTGCAGGTGGTGTCACCGTATCTTACTTTGAATGGGTTCAGAACAATCAAGGATTTTATTGGTCAGAGGAAGAGGTGGCTGAAAAATTACGAAAAGTAATGGTCGATTCTTTTGAAAATATTTATCAAACAACACATGTCCATCAAGTTAATATGCGCTTAGCAGCGTATATGGTTGGAATAAGAAAACTGGCTGAGGCCTCACATTTCCGGGGCTGGATCTAAAATGCGAGATTTTCTACAATTATATGGAAGAAGGAGATTTTCTTGTGGATTATCACTGTCCATTCAAAAAACAATCTAAACATGTTTGAGTTTGACACTGAAAAAGAAGCAAAAGAAGCTTTCGAAAAAATGAAGGGCTGTAAAATCCTTACTGAGATCCTTTACCTATGATTATGTAGTTTCTATTATAAATTAAAACTACATTTTTGTTAGAGAGAAGAAACATGAAGGCGATTAACAGTATTTGTAAGTTTCTAATTTTCGAAACCTGCCTGTGATGAGGTTATCAGTAGAAGTGATTACAGTCTCGTTTCATTAACCATTGCCTGTGCTCATCAAGGCCATTTCAAGAATTGCTTTCTGATGAAATTTATTCATCTATTGCTTTAACAAATACGTATGCGGCCATGAAAGGAGTGGTACAAGATCTATACATAGCATAATAAAATTACATTTCAATGGTTTCTTACCACAGCGACAAAGAAACATTTTCTTCCGCTGCATTAGCATCCATGTCTATACGGAGATCAGCTAACTCTGCAAATGATGCTGATGCAATAAACCCTGTTAAAAAATGATCTTATATTAAGATTCCAGCAGCAGGTGGCACCATCGCCGGCACTGACTCTACTTCGATTCGAACCATTTCTATCAAACTGATGTCCTAATTGCTTCAATATAAACTACTAAATTTTAATAAGGGGTGGTAAAATGCCACAATTATTACAAAATATGATTGGTGTAACAAATGAATTCCTTTGGTCAAAATTACTAATTATTATGCTTGTTTCTTGCGGGATTTATTTCACATTTAAATCGAAATTTGTACAGTTTCGAATGTTAAAGGAAATGGTCCGTGTTTTAATGGAAGGGAGAACTGGTGCTAAAGACAACATTTCCCCATTTCAAGCGTTCTGTATTGGTATGGCCGCTCGCGTTGGGACAGGTAATATCACAGGAATTGCGATTGCGATTGCATTAGGCGGTCCTGGAGCGGTATTCTGGATGTGGATTATTGCTATTATTAGCTCAGCATCCAGCTTTATTGAAAGTACGTTAGCGCAAGTATATAAAGTAAAAGATAAAAATGGTTTCCGCGGCGGCCCATCCTATTATATGGAAAAAGGATTAAACAAACGTTGGATGGGAGTAGTATTCTCCATTTTAATTACGCTTTCTTTCGGTCTTGTATTCAATTCTGTACAATCAAATACCGTTTCAATTGCTTTTGAGAACTCATTTGGTACAGATCGTTTAACTTTAGGGATTATCATGGCACTTGCTTTCGCTGCGATTATCTTTGGCGGTGTGAAGCGTATTGCAAAAATGGCTGAATACAAGGTTGTGATTCTAGCTGTGTTATACATTGGTATTGCATTATTTATCATAGCTACGAACATAACAAAAATGCCGGAAATTCTTTCTCTTATTGTTAAAAACGCGTTTGGCTTTGAACAAATAGCAGGCGGTTCAATCGGCGCTGCACTCATGAATGGAGTTAAACGTGGTTTGTTCTCGAATGAAGCTGGAATGGGGAGTGCGCCAAACGTTGCCGCAACGGCAACAACAAGTCATCCGGTTAAACAAGGACTTATTCAAGCATTTGGCGTATTAACGGATACTCTGATCATCTGTACAAGCACAGCATTTATTATTTTACTTTCTGATGCTTACAAACAACCAGGGCTAAGTGGTATTGCACTTACACAAGCAGCATTAAGTGAACATGTCGGTTCCTGGGCATCAGGCTGTCTGGCTATCTTTATTTTTCTATTTGGATTCGGTGCGTTAATCGGTAACTATTATTATGGGGAAACAAATATTCGATTTTTACACACAAGTAAAGTATGGTTGATGCTATACCGAATAAGCGTGTTAGCCATGATTGTATTCGGTTCCATTGCAAAGGTCCAGTTTGTATGGGATTTAGCGGATTTATTTATGGGCTTTATGGTTATCATAAACTTGATTGCTATTACATTACTAGCAAAAATAGCCTTTGCTGCTTTAACGGATTACATGAAACAGAAAAAAGCTGGTAAAGATCCTGTCTTTTATAAAGATTGTATTAAAAATTATGAAGGCATTGAATGTTGGGAGCACTCTCCAGCTACTTCTACTTCAAAAAAGGAAAAAGCGATGTAAATAATACAAAAAGATGTTCAGATACAGTACGCGGTCTAAACATCTTTTTGTTGGTTCTGGTATAAAAACATCTATTAATCCTGCAATAGATTAGGCTGGCTTCGAGATGTAGGTCTAATTAATTATACGGATTTTTCATGTACCTATAGAATCTCCTCTAACTTCAAAAACTGCGTGAGGCCAACAAGCTTATCATCGATGGAAAACGGGAGAGATGACAGCTGTGAAGGCGACGCATGGTATAGGGGTGAAAAAGACAACTCTTTATAAGTTAGTAAAGGAGTACGAAAGAAAATCGAAAAATAACATTATATAATAGAAGGAACCCGTAAAAAAGTTGCCTTTGCTCAACGAGAGCAAAGGCTTTTATCAATTGGGAATACATTATCATAATCACCGGCTTTGTATATTTATATATATCTGAATTTAAATCTTTGAGATTAATAAATAGGATTCACATAAAAAGTGTAATTTTGAGTAATAATTTAGATTCGCATGGAGAAAATACAAAGGAAAAATCAATCACCAATAGGAGGAAAAAACAATGACAATGGTACAAGACATTATGACAAAGGATGTTAAGGTGTGTGCATCACATGACTCTGTGACAGTAGCCGCAAGAATAATGCGTGATATCAACTGTGGTTCTGTTCCAGTTTGTGAAGGTAGAAAAGTTGTTGGAATGATTACAGATCGTGATATTGTATTGAATTGTGTAGCTGATGGGAAAGACAGCAATTCCGTTCATTGCCATGATTGTATGACTTCGGATGTAATCACTTGTTCGCCTGATACAGATGTACATGAATGTGCTCGTATGATGGCAGACCATCAAATCCGTCGCATTCCAGTTGTACAAAATGGTGAAATGATTGGTATTTGTGCGATTGGTGATCTATCAACAGTCAACATTCATGTAAACGAAGCTGGAGAAGCATTAAGTCATATTTCTGAACAGATTCAATAGGAACTGTTAGTTACATCCATTCCACCTGTAAAAAGCTATTAAAGAAAAACCAAAACAAGACAATAATTTGGGATAAACCTAAAAGTACTTAAAAATGGTTTATTCCTTTTTTTTCTTTAATAACTTTTAAATTACCAATACAATTTTGTTAACAATATTGACAGAAAAGGGTAACTATCTTATTATTCTAATTGTTAACCTATCATTGATTTCGGTTTACAATTAGAGGCGAATGTAGTTGAAACGTTGGAATTTCAGTGATTTACCGGATTGTTGCGAGTAGATTATTGAAGTATTTCGAACATTTTAACCTGTGCTTATTATAGTAGTTCTATTAGAAAACTATTGTACTTAGGCCTTTAATTATTGCAGAGATCCCCAGAATTATTTTTAAAATGATTGCTGATATTCGATTAACAACAAATTACAAGGTTGGGAGGTAGAAGGTATGCAAGAGGGAAAGTATTATAGCATTAGAATGAGAGCTGCCAAGAATGGACCTCATGAACATGGTGGAAAGCATATATCCGGTGGAGAACTACTTTCAACATATAGCAATATGAAACATGCAGTGAATGCTTTATTGGAAAAGGGCTTAACTCATTCAAGAGGAAACCCAGATTTTATGCAGATTCAGTTTGAATCTATTGACGAGCCTATAAAACTAGTTAAGCCATTACAAATTGCGACAAATGAAGTGGAATCAGTAGATGAAGGGCAATCATTCGCCAGGAGACTTTTGGAGAGAGAGGGGATCCCAAGAACGAGCATTGAAAAAGCGTATCAACTGATGACTGAATATTCAGGAATCAGGGGCGCTATTTTGATTGATATTCATTCAGGTGAACGAATTGATGAACGGAAAGAAAAGGGCTTGCGTGTTTCCAGAATGGACTGGTTGGACACGAATTTTGAAAAATGGGCTGACTACTATAAGATGCCTAAGAATTCCAGAGTGAAGGAGGCACTTGTACTTGCAACAAAGGTGAATGAGCACCCAGCTACTGTCGCAGAATTATGTTGGTCAGATGATCCTGAATACATAACAGGCTATGTAGCTAGTAAAAAGCTAGGCTATCAACGCATTACAAAATTAAAAGAATACGGAGATGAACACGGCTGTCGAATCTTCTTTGTGGATGGCTTAAGCGATCTTCATTCATACATACACTACTTAGAAAAACAGCCAATTTTTATTCATTGGGAGGAAGAGAATGACACAAGAGTTAATTGAAAAAAGTAAAAAGTATCTTTGGCTGCCTTTCACTCAAATGAAAGATTATGATGAAAATCCTTTCATTATTGAGAGTGGAAACGGAATTAAAGTAAAAGACATTTATGGTAAGGAATATTATGATGGATTTTCTGCTTTGTGGCTCAATGTACATGGCCACCGAAAAAAAGAATTGGATCAAGCGATTAAGAAACAACTTGAAAAAATAGCCCACTCTACATTGTTGGGGATGACAAATGTTCCAGCAACAGAGCTTGCTGAAAAACTAATTGAAATAAGTCCTGAAAAGTTAACGCGTGTCTTTTATTCAGATAGTGGAGCAGAAGCGATGGAAATTGCTCTTAAGATGGCGTTTCAATATTGGATGAATATTGGTAGGCCAGAGAAACAAAAATTTATAGCGATGCAAAATGGCTATCATGGCGATACGATTGGGGCCGTTAGTGTTGGTTCAATCGAGCTTTACCATCAAGTGTACGGCCCATTAATGTTTGAGAGTTTTAAAGCACCAATTCCTTACGTATATCACTCTAAGAGTGGTGATCCTGTACAGTGCCGCGATGAATGTTTAGATATACTTGAACAGCTCCTGAATGAAAATCACCAAGAAATCGCTGCACTTACTATTGAATCAATGGTCCAAGGAGCCGGAGGTATGATTGTGATGCCAGAAGGATTTTTGGCAGGTGTACGTAAGCTTTGTACAAAATATGATGTCTTAATGATTGTTGATGAAGTAGCGGCTGGATTTGGACGTACGGGGAAAATGTTTGCCTGTGAACACGAAGGTGTCCAACCAGACATAATGGCAGTTGGGAAAGGGATTACAGGAGGCTATTTGCCAATTGCTGGTACATTGACAACAGAGGAAATCTATATGGCATTCTATGATGACTATGAAAAGTTAAAAACGTTGTTCCACGGTCATTCTTATACAGGAAATCAGCTTGGATGTGCAGTTGCAATTGAAAATTTACGTTTGTTTGAATCTGAAAATATTGTAGAACAGGTAGCCAAAAAGGCAGAGTATCTCCATTTACTCCTACAAGAGCTGCAATCGCTTCCGCACGTTGGGGATATTAGGCAACTTGGTTTTATGTGTGGAATAGAGCTTGTTTACTCAAAGGAAACAAAGGAGCCCTTTTCTGCTCATAAACGAGTAGGTTATCAGGTTACTTTAAAAATGAGAGAGCTTGGTATGTTAACGAGACCATTAGGTGATGTCATTGTATTTTTTCCTCCGCTTGTTAGTACTAGGGAAGAAATTAAAGCGATGGTCATGATCATGAAAGAAGCCATCAATGAGGTAACAAATGGAGTGACGAGTGTTGGAGCTTGATAGATGGTTAAGCCATCGATTAGACAAGACCAAAGAGGCTGGTTTGTATCGAAAGTTTCGAACAATGAATACGGCTCCGCTTCCTGAGATGTTGATTGATGGTCAGAGACAGATCGTCTTTTCATCAAATAATTATTTAGGGCTGGCGAATGATCGACGATTGGTTTATGCGGCAGAAACGAGCCTACATGATTTTGGAGTAGGAAGCAGTGGCTCAAGGTTAACTACAGGTCACACTGAATGGCATCAAAAACTTGAAGAAAGAATTGCAAGCTTCAAGCAAACGGAGGAAGCTCTCCTGTTTTCAAGCGGTTATTTAGCGAATGTCGGTGTGCTATCGTCATTGCCTGAAAAAGGGGATGTCATTTTAAGTGATCAATTAAATCATGCCAGTATTATCGATGGCTGCCGGCTATCCAATGCTGACACAGTCATTTATAGCCATGTCGATATGGGTGATCTTGAAGAAAAGTTGAAGGAAACAGCGTCATATCAGCGGCGTTTTATTGTAACAGATGGAGTATTTAGTATGGATGGTACGATTGCACCTCTTGATCAGATGCTCTCACTTGCTAAACGCTATCATGCCTACGTTATTGTTGATGATGCACACGCAACAGGTGTTTTAGGAGAAAATGGCAGGGGCACAAGTGAATATTTTGGTGTTCATCCTGATGTGGTGATTGGAACCTTAAGCAAAGCTGTTGGTACGGAGGGTGGTTTTGTTGCTGGTTCGAAGGTGTTAATTGATTTTCTGTTAAACCATGCGAGAACCTTTATTTTTCAAACAGCCATGCCGCCGGCAATCTGTGCTGCTTCGTATGCAGCCATAGAGATAATTGAAGATAGTAAAGAAATACGCCAACTGTTATTTTCAAATGTAAAAAAAATAAAAATCAGTCTTGAAGAAATGGGTTATACCGTGAAGGGGGATCTTACACCGATTATTCCTGTAATCATTGGGGATACCGAAAAGGCTGTACAATTTGCGAAAAAATTACAGGAAAAAGGAATACATGCACCAGCGATTCGTCCACCAACCGTCCCAATTGGAGAAAGTCGTATCCGGTTAACAGTCTCCTCCGACCATGGTTCAAAAGAAATCGATTACTTGCTAGAGTCCTTTAATTTCATCGGAAAAGAGTTGAACATGATTAAATGAACGGTTTTTTTGTAACAGGAACAGATACAGGAGTTGGAAAAACCATTATTTCTAGTGGACTTGCAGCTGTATTAAAAGAGAAAAATGTGGATGTTGGCGTATTTAAGCCATTGTTGAGCGGTACTTCACGTGAAGATCCAGAAAGTGATACAAGCTTACTGAAGCAACTGTCACAAACATCTTTATCCTATGAAGAGATTACCCCTTTTGAATTTAAAGAACCACTTGCACCGTATGTTGCAGGGAAGCTAGAAGGGAAGATAGTGGGGATTGAAGATGTATTAAGTCACTGGGAAAAGATTAGAGGAAAACATGAATTCTTCATCGTAGAAGGTGCTGGCGGTATTTCAGTCCCACTGGGTGAACATTTCTTAGTTAGTGACTTAATTCAGGCGTTACAGCTGCCAATCGTGCTTGTAGCCCGACCTAATCTTGGTACAGTAAATCATATTTTTCTAACGGTTCAATACGCAAAAAGCCTAGGTCTGACGATTGCCGGAATCGTGATCAACGGCATAAGTGAAAGTCCTGATCTTGCGGAAAAAACAAACCCGAAACTAATTGAAGAGTTATGTGGTGTGCCTATATTAGGCATCACACCTAAACTTAAAGAAATAACAAAAGATAACATTCAAAAAATGGTAAAGGATCACATAGATGTGACATTACTAATCAATCAAATGGAGGTAGGAAAATGTATAAATGGATGGAACTTGAAGATCAAGTGTTAGATGGGAAGGAAGTAACAAATTAGGAGGCCCTTTCAATCTTAGAATGTCCAGATGAGATAAATTTAAGAGTTTTACAGAGATGTGAGTTACACATCTCTGTAAAACGATCGTGATCGTATTTTAGGGGGCGTGACATGACAACCGATTTAAATCAAACCATACCATTTTCATTTACTTCTCCTGAGTTTTTTAAAAATCCTTATCCATTTTACGATAAGCTGCGTTCCATTCATCCGATCTATTGGGGAAATCTATTAAAATATCCAGGATGGTACGTGACAGGATACGAAGAGGCGATAGCGATTCTTAAAGATACTAGATTTAAAAATCGCATCCCGCTGCCTCAGACTTCAAAAAAATATGAGCGGCTAAAAAACACCCAAAATGACATGATGCTTTTTAAAAATCAACCAGACCATAAGCGGTTGCGTTTACTGGTTAGTAACGTATTTACTCCTAGAATGGTGGAACATCTTCGTCCTTATATCCAAGAAACGGTAAACGATTTACTGCAACAGTTTCAAAATAAGAAAACAATGGATGTGGTTTCCGATTTAGCGTTTCCTTTAGCAAGTCTCATTATAGCGAAAATAATAGGAGTACCTCAAGAAGAGCGATATCAATTTAGAGAATGGGCGGCAAGCTTAATTCAAACCATTGATTTTACCCGTTCGAGAAAGGCGTTAGACAATGGGAATGCAATTACTATAATCTTAAGGGATTATTTTAAAGAACTGATTAAAAGACGGAAACACAGCCCTGAAGAGGACCTTATCAGCATGTTAATAAAGGAGGAACAGCAAGGGGACAGGTTAACAGACGAGGAATTATTGGCAACCTGCATTTTACTTGTTATTGCCGGTCATGAGACAACAGTCAATCTTATCAGCAATTCAATCCTTACCTTATTGAAACATCCTCATCAACTGATGGACCTAAAGGAAAAACCATTACTTATTGAAGGGGCGGTTGAGGAGTTTTTGCGCTATGAGAGTCCAACACAGATGACCGCTCGGATTGCTTCGGAGGATATCGAGATTCATCAAACAACTATTAAAAAAGGCGACCAGGTATATATCCTTTTGGGAGCTGCCAATCGCGATTCGAATAAATTCCATGATCCTCATTTATTCGACATAACGAGGAATCCGAATCCCCATCTTGCATTTGGATATGGCACGCATTTTTGTTTAGGTGCCCCGTTGGCACGGTTAGAAACACAAATTACGATTAAATCACTCCTGGACTGGAAAGACAACCTTCAATTAGCGGCTCCTGACTTGCAATGGCGAAAAATGATTGGGTTTAGATCGTTAAACGAACTGCAAATTATATTTGACTGAGTTAGGATTTAGAGATTGCATATTTGGAATGGTGAATACGTACGGTAAAAGAAAACGGACACAAACTTGGACTAACCTAAGTAAATAAGACAATATAAAACACCTCCTAAATGTTGCACTGTTATCAGTACATTTATCGGAGGTGTTTTTGCTTGGGCAAAAACGTATATTCAGGAGAAACCAAATGGGCGGTAGTCAAAGATAAAATTGAAGGTAAATTAACAAATAGAGAGATTATGGATAAGTATGGGATCATAAATATTTCTCAGATTAAAACGTGGATGAGATGGTATAAATCTGGGGAGATGCATCGCGAACAGTGAGCTCTTTATTCAAGGGCTATTTTTAATGGCAAATAATGGAGGGCACTGTTTGTCTTTTTCGACAAAATTCATCAAACTCCGGGGCGTGACAGGCACGGAATCTAAGACAGCCGATGTATCCAAGAGAAACAGAGATTCTAAACCACCGCCAAATAACGATTGTGTCTGTGGAAGAATTAGACAGGATTGCAGAAGAATTAGGTGTTGAATCTGTTCTGGTTATAAGCGGCGGGGGATCGTATGTGCAGTAGAAAGGCCTGGAATCATTCACGAAAATGATGAAGTCCAGGTGTTGGTTAATGATTATAAAAATCCGATGCAATAATTAGCAATGGGGGAACTGAAGGGTGACTATTAAAAACTAATAGAGTACATACCTTACTTTGAAAATAAAGTTATAGAATTTTAGAATGTGGAGCGGAATTTAACAGCTGCTGGGCAGTGGGATTACGGGGACATGATGGCCCAGGTTGTAGTCAGCGCACTTCGAAAAGGGATGGTAAAATAATAATAGTGGAGCCAGTCGCTTTTTTTAAACTCAATTGGGACAGGCTCCTCTTAATTAGTATATAGATGCATATGCTGTGAAAAAAATGAGAGAAAAGTATGTTGCACCTAAAGATAAGATAGTATCTTTATAAAATGTTGATATTCCCTTCAATCGTTATTACTGCTGTTCCAGCTACGTCAATGATTGGTTCATTATTTTCCGAATGAATCGTTATATATAATGTACCCGGTCTGCCAATTGCATGACCTTGACCAATTTTAAGTTGATGAGGTTGCTTTTTTGAAAGAAATCCTTCTAAAAACAAATACCCGGCTAATGCACCATTTGCTGCACCAGTTACAGGATCCTCATTGATTCCGATACCAGGGGCGAAATCCCTTGTATAAATATCAAACTCCCCATTTGTATCAAAGGTAAATAAATGAGTGGTTGAAATATTATGCTCCCGATTCATGCTGCCTAACTCTTTTAGTTGCGGCTCAGCTAAATCAATGGCTTTACGTGTTTTCACTGGAACAAGAAGATGCCAGTTTCCAGTATTGCTTAGTTTAATTGGATATCTTTCATCTAGATCAGTTGTTTGAATACCGACTAGTTGGGCAAGCGTGTCTTTATTGATTTCGATTTCTTTGACTTTTGGAGCGATCTGGGTCATAGAAACACTAATAAGTTGATTGTTTTCTTTTATCCATTTTACTGGAATCAGTCCTACGTTGGTTTCAAATACAATCTGATCAGCTTTATTTAACCAATTGTATTTGGTTCCAAGTAACCAGGAAAGACCAATTGTTGCATGGCCGCAAAAATTGATTTCCTCAAGCGGTGTAAAATATTTTACTTTAAAATCTGCATGTGGATGAGAAGAAGCCATTAAAAAAACAGACTCTGGGAGGTTCAATTCATTTGCAATTTTTTTCATGTCTTCCTCCCTTAAATTTTTCGCATCGGGAATAACCCCCGCAGGATTTCCACCAAACGATACATCAGTAAAAGCATCAATATGGTAAACCGGGATTTGTTTCATGTTTCTCCTCCTTGAAATGATCTTTTGTACTTTAATCATATGCACTAATTTTGTATAAGTAAAATGAATATTATGAATTGAATACATGGGAAATTTTCATGTAAATCTATCTCAAGAATAAATACGTGCCCCGTATTTTAGATAAATTAAGGAGGAAACCATGTCGCTTTTTCAATTTGAAGTATTTCTTAAGGTTGTAGACACTGGAAATTTTACGAAGGCTGGCGGAAATTTAGGACTCACACAATCTGGTGTCAGTCATAATATATCTGCTTTGGAGTCAGAACTGGGGATTATTCTTTTAAATAGAGGCAGAAATGGAGTTTCATTGACGGATGCAGGAAAACGGATTATTGGACATATGAGAAATATAGTTTCAGAGTCGGAACAGATTAAACAAAAGACGGCTGCTATTCTTGGGATAGAAATGGGTAAAATCAAGATAGGAAGTTTTCCAAGCACTTCAGCTAAATTATTGCCTGGCATTATATCTTATTTCAAAAGCAGGTATGAAGGGATTGAGTTGGAGCTATATGAGGGGAGCTATGACGAAATTACTGAATGGGTAGAAAATGGAGTTATTGATATTGGATTTGTATCGTTGCCGGTTAAAAGGTTGGAGACGATTCCTCTTTTAAAAGATAAATTAGTTGTGCTAGTACCTAGCGATCACCCTTTCCGTGAACATAAGTCCTTAACCATAGAGCAGTTATCGCAGGAACCCTTTATCATGCCAAAGGCAGGCTGTGAGGTGCTGGTCAAGGAAAGGTTTCAATCAAATGGATTACAGCCTAATATTCATTTTGAGGTGGAAGATAATCAAACCATAATTTCAATGGTTCAAGAAGGACTGGGGCTAACAGTGATTCCTCAATTAACATTACCAAATTGGTTAACGCAAGTTTCTACTGTTGAACTTGTTCCTGAAACCTATCGTACTATTGGATTAGCAGTAAAGTCTAGGAAGGATTGTACGCCTGCTGTAAAAGAATTCATAATTGCCTCGCAGAAATTTGTGAAAACAAATAGCGAAAATAACAAACCCTATCTCTAGGATTACAAAGTTCCTAGGACAGAGGAAGTGGTAATTATGGTATATACTTTAGTGCAAAGTTGGGAACCAGCATTTCCCTCCAACCATAATTTCAAAAGTAATTTTATAAATACCACTCTTTTAAAAAAAAAATTTTTCGATGGAGGGATTAGGCAACTATTGTGGTGTACTGCCTAATTGGGGGAGCTCGGGTCCAGAGCAAAGAAAATTTAAAAATGAAATATTTGAGCATTGATGAACAGAATGACTAAAGAAATAATGATGAATTGGAGGCCAAGGATGATGGCTGAAATTAAATTTGAAATAAAAGAGACTATTGGGGCAATTTCAAAGTCCCCAAAAGGCTGGAGCAAAGAACTAAATCTGATTAGTTGGAACGGAAAAGAGCCCAAATATGATTTACGTGAATGGGCACCGGACCATGAGAAAATGGGAAAAGGTGTTACATTGACGGTTGAAGAGCTAAAGTCGTTAAGGGATTTGTTGAATGGGATGGGGTTATAATTAGCACAGGAATTGGGGCCATTAGCTATATATGAGGTGGCCCCTTCTTTATTCATTAAAGATCGTTAAAATAGTTCTACTTGAGTTTGGTTACATAGCGGGTTCATGTGAACATTTTTGTTTTTTTCTAATGGAATGCTCGCCCTATCATTCGCCCATACTACTATGGGTGATGGATAATGCCATGTCAAAAAAGTGACGATTTACGGCGATTAGTGGAAGATGCAAAAAGATATACAAAAGATGGCAAGGTTGCAGACTATATTCCCGAGCTGGCTAAAGCAAATCCAGGTGATTTGTCTATTGCTATTAATTATCCTGACGGAAGATGTATCTCAGCGGGGGATATTGATAAAAAGATTACGCTCCAAAGTATCTCAAAGGTAATAAGCTTAGCTCTTGTTTTAATGGAAAGAGGTTTTCGTTATGTATTTGAACGGGTTGGGATGGAGCCTACTGGAGATCCGTTTAATTCTATTGCCAAATTAGAAACAATGGCACCAGCTAAACCATTAAACCCGATGATCAATGCAGGGGCACTTGTGGTGACTCATATGATTAAAGGGGATTCAGTAGAGGATCGGTTTAATCGGTTATTAGGCTTTATCCGGGAATTGTCCGGCGACCCTTCGGTTGGATATAGTGAGAAGGTAGCCCGATCCGAATTTGAATCTGCTGATTTAAACCGGGCATTATGTTATTTTCTCAAACAGCATAAAATCATCACTGAAGATGTTGAAACATTATTGGATTTATACACAAAACAGTGTGCTGTCGAAATGAATTGTTTGGATTTAGCGAGAATCGGCATGATTTTTGCGATGGATGGAGTGGATCCTCTTAACGGAAAACGGTTTATGCCCGACGATGTAGCAAGAATTTGCAAAACTTTTATGGTTACCTGCGGAATGTATAATGCATCGGGCGAATTCGCCATAAAAATAGGTATTCCGGCTAAAAGTGGTGTATCAGGCGGAATCATGGGGGCTGTTCCTGGTAAATTTGGAATTGGAATTTTCGGGCCTGCATTGGATGAAAAAGGGAACAGTGTTGCTGGACTTAAACTTTTGGAACTTTTATCAAGAAATTATCAACTGAGTATGTTTTAAGGTAGAGCTGAAGTAATGGAAGCTGTCAGAAAATACAATTGTTATATGACGGATTTTATTAAATGTCTAGTGGATTACCGGTATTATATCGAATGGTCAAAGACTCCTGACCCAAACCTGCCATTGTTCCCTCAAATGGGAATATGTCTAATAAATGAAGTGTATCAAAAAGGACCAGGTTTGGTCCTTTTCCTTTTTATTATTATCAATAACAAGGGACAAGTTAAATTTATAATTGATACATGCAAGTTGTTTTGAAACTATGCTACCATATATCTGTGTTGCTCTACCGTATAGCATGGACACATTATGAAGCCATGAAATACTTAAATGAAATGAAAGGAAACTATTACATGAATTTCCAATCTGTTGTTGCTAATGTTCCTGATTATAAAGCTTTTCTGACTATAGATGAAATGGATGAGAGCTGCAGGAAGCTTGCTAATGAGTTTCCCGATCTCGTTACCGTATTTGAGGCTGGAAAATCTCGAAAGGGACATTCGATTTTATGTATGAAAATTGGAGATGGTCCAAAGAATGCTTTATGCTTTGCCTGTCCTCACCCTAATGAACCTATTGGTGCCATGACACTCGAGTACTTTACGATGGTTCCATTGTAAGCTATGTAATAGGCACTTCTAATAATAATCCGTTGGTGTTTAAACTTCGGGCGTGACAGGCATGGAAATTCATTTTAAGTCGAGAGAATTAGTAAATATCTTCTTTTCCTCCATCCATTTTTTCAACTCCTCGATATGGTTAGCATCTTCTTTCGTAAAGCCAAGTACATAATTATTTCTTTCAAGATCCTTCAATACACCATCCTCTGGCAGTCTCAATTGTTCAAATTCAAGTTTTGCGGTTTCCTCTTTATGATTTTCGACATACTGATCCCCTTCATTAAGAGCTTTTAATGCATTTTCAACTACTTTAGGATTTTTTTGATGTTGGCGTGGTCACGGAAGAAAAAGTTATCATTCTATAATTGTGAAAAAAAGAAAAAATATGTAATGAATCTGCGGTTCTAAATATATAAGGTTGGTTTAAAAATTTACCAATAAAAGATGTACCAAAAGTACCTTTTGGGGCATTTTTTGTGCTTGTATTTGCTTTTATTAAGAAATGAGTAATGAATTATAAGTTCGAAAAGATTATATAGAAGGTATAAAATAGATTAAACATTATAACGTTATATTGACTGGAATGAAAATACGTGGTAACCTACTCTTGTAAGAAAAACAAAAGAGGTAGATGTAATCGTATACAAGTACCCATTTTATTAGGTTTACCGAAAAGGATGAGGGAAATGAAAGATTGTTTTGTATTACAGAATGTAAAACTAGTCAATGGAAATTCTGTAGACATCAAAGTAGAAAATAAAAAAATCCAAAACATTGTTCCGGCGGGAACTGGAAATGGCGGGGAGGCAATTGACTTTAATCATAAAGTAATTGTTTCCAGCGGCTGGATTGATATGCATGTCCATGCCTTTCCAGAATTTAATCCATATGGGGATGAAGTGGATGAGATTGGCTATAAAACAGGAGTAACAACGATTGTTGATGCCGGCAGTACTGGCGCTGATCGTTTGCCTGACTTAGTTAACAGCTTTAAAAAGTCGAAAACGAATGTTTTTGCCTTTTTAAATATTTCACGAATTGGCCTTAAGAGAATCGATGAGCTATCCGACCTTTCATGGCTGGATGAGGATGCATTAAAAGAGGCCATAGCCAAACACAAAGATTTTATTGTTGGACTGAAAGCGAGAATTAGTAAAAGTGTCGTAGGTCCAAATGGAGTAGAACCATTAAAAGTGGCCCGTAAATTTTCAAAGGACACTGAGTTGCCGCTGATGGTTCATATTGGTTCAGGACCGCCGGATATTAATGATGTCCTCGATTTACTTGAGAAAAAGGACATTATCACCCATTACTTAAATGGGAAAGCCAATAATTTATTTGATGAAGATGGAAAACCTCTTCCGAAGCTGCTGGATGCCATTAAACGGGGAGTACATTTGGATGTTGGCCATGGAAATGCAAGCTTCTCTTTCCAAATGGCAGAGCAGGCGAAGGAGTATGGTATTCACTTCGATACGATCAGCACGGATATCTATCGGAAAAATCGCTTGCACGGTCCAGTTTATAGTATGGCCAGTGTACTATCTAAATTTTTGTATTTAGGATATCCCTTAAAAGAGGTCATTGATGCCGTTACAGTTAAAGCGGCAGACTGGTTGAATAAGCCGGCACTCGGAAGAATTTCAGCGGGAGATTTAGCTAACCTCACATTATTTTCTATAGAGGATGAAGTGACTCAGTTGATGGATTCTGAAGGAGAAGAACGAACAGCAGAGCAGAATATTGTCGTAAAAGGAGTGGTAATCAATGGAGAATACATTGAATGCTAAATATGGTTTGAAAAGGGTTATCAATGCAAGCGGCCGGATGAGTATTTTAGGTGTTTCGGCTCCAACAGACACCGTAATGGAAGCCATGAAAATAGGCGGGCAAAATTATGTTGAAATCGCTGATTTAGTCGATAAAGCAGGACAGCATATCGCTCGGCTGCTTCAATCAGAGGCAGCGGTTGTCGTGAACTCAGCATCGAGTGGAATCGCTCTTTCGGTAGCAGCAATCGTGACTGAAGGAAACAGACGAAGAAGCGAAAGACTTCATCAAGAAACGATTCAAAAAAATGAAATCATCATGCTGAAGGGCCATAACGTTCAATACGGGGCTCCGGTGGAAACGATGGTTTTTCTCGGCGGCGGAAAATTAGTGGAAGTCGGTTATGCCAATGAGGGCAAAGCGGAGCACATTGCGGATGCCATTACTGAAAATACGGCGGCGATTCTTTTCGTCAAATCCCACCACGCTGTTCAAAAAAATATGATTTCGGTTGAAGAAGCATGGGAAGTGGCGCAAGCGAATCATGTTCCATTGATTGTCGATGCAGCTGCAGAGGAAGATTTGAAGAAATATGTACAAGTTTCTGATTTAGCGATATACAGCGGCTCGAAGGCGATTGAAGGTCCAACATCCGGGATCGTTGCCGGAAAACAAAAATATATCGATTGGGTAAAGGTTCAATTGCACTGCACCGGCAGAAGCATGAAGGTCGGTAAAGAAACAACCTTTGGACTTTTGCAGGCATTGGATGAGTATTTTGTCAAGATCGACAATAGCGAAAAGGAAAAAGCCAGTCTGGCAGTTCTCAAATCACTTGAATCCATTGAGGGTGTAAAGGTAACGATTGTACAGGATGAAGCTGGCCGTGCCATTTTCAGAGGTCGTATTCAAATTGATCCGGCTGTGACGAAAACAACTGCGAGGGAAGTAAATGACAAGCTAAGAAATGGTGAAATTGCAATCTATACCCGTGATTACGGAATTCGACAAGGCTTTTTCGATCTTGATCCACGTCCATTACAGGGTGACGATCTATACGTAATTGAAGCCCAATTAAGAGCGATTTTAGGAGGAAGCGAACAATGACAAACATTGAAAAACGTTTTTATCACAACCGTGTTGCATTGAATGTTCTAGCTAATAGCATTGAAAATGCAGTCGAAGTTTTTGAAGCGGCGGAAGGTCATGTACTAGTTGGGGTGCTTTCCAAGGATTATCCTACGGTAGAGGCTGCTGTGACAGCGATGAAGGAATACGGGGCAGCGATTGATGAAGCCGTATCAATTGGCCTTGGCGCTGGGGATAATAAACAAGCAGCAGTGGTAGCGGAAATCGCCAAATACTATCCGGGAAGTCATATCAATCAAGTGTTTCCGGCGGTTGGGGCAACACGTGCCAATTTAGGCGAGAATGATAGCTGGATTAATTCTCTTGTATCTCCAACAGGAAAAGTAGGCTATGTGAATATTTCCACTGGTCCTGTAAGTGCAGCAGCGGGAGAAACAGCGATTGTTCCCATTAAAGCGGCGATTGCATTGGTGCGGGATATGGGTGGAAATGCTTTGAAATACTTCCCTATGAAGGGATTAAAGTATGTGGAAGAGTTCCGTGCAGTTGCGAAAGCTTGCGGTGAAGAAGGGTTTGCGTTAGAGCCAACTGGCGGAATTGATTTAGCTAATTTTGAGACCATTCTAGAAATCGCCATGGAAGCAAAAGTGCCTAAAATTATTCCTCATGTTTATTCTTCTATTATTAATAAAGAAACTGGAAAAACAAACCCGGAAGATGTGAGGACACTACTCGCCATTACAAAAAAATTGGTTGAAAAACATGCCTGAAAAAATTGTTGCATTCGGTGAAGTAATGATGCGTTTGCAGGTGCCGGGATATGAATTACTGACTCAAGCTAACACATTACAATACTCTTTTTCAGGCACGGGAGTAAACGTTGCTTCTGCGATGACCAAGCTAGGCTATGATGGCTATCTTGTGACGAAATTACCAGAGAATCCTTTAGGTGATGCAGCCATTTCTTTCTTACAGCGATTGGGAATCAATCGGAAATTTGTTTCTAGAGGCGGAAAATATCTAGGGTTGTATTTTTTAGAAAATGGTTTTGGACAGCGGGCGAGCCGGGTTACCTATACCAATCGCCTGGAAAGCAGCTTTAATACCGCTCATGTTTCGGATTACGATCTGGATTTGATTGCCGAACAAACAGATATTATTCACTTTTGCGGTATTACGCTTGCCATGACCGATGGTGTTCGTGCTAGTATGAAAGAGCTGGCTAAAAAGCTAAAAGAAAAAGGCGGATTGGTTTGTTTCGATTGTAATTACCGCCCTTCCTTATGGGAGGGAGGGTACAGTGGGGCGAAACCTCATTATGAAGACATGCTGGCTTTGGCTGATATCGTCATGATGAATGAAAAAGATGCGATGTATATTTTAGGAATGGAGACAGCAGAAACCTCCCGGGAGGAACAGCTGAAAGACCTCATTCCTAAGGTGGCAAAACACTTCGATATTCAAACGATTGCGGGAACACACCGAGGGATTAATAGTGATAACACCCATTCTATACGGGGATATTTGTATAAAGATGGGCAGTTTCACTTCTCAGAAAAGATTTCTTTTTCCGTGTATGATCGAATTGGAGCCGGAGATGCTTTTACTAGCGGGATTTTACATGGGGAGCTGGCGGGATTTTCACCTGAGAAAACAGTCCGGTTTGCAGCTGCAGCAGGAATGTTGGCCTGCACCATTGTTGGCGATACCCCGATGTCGACGGAAGATGAGATCTTGTCCGCCATGGCCGGAACCATTGATGATATAAAGAGATGAAGGAGCGAGTAGGGAATGAATGTGAATCGAAAAAAGGGACCTATGTATTTACAAATAAAAGAAATATTGAAGGATCGTATTTTACATGGTGTTTATGCAATTCACACGAACATTCCCTCCGAGCCTCAATTAGAAGAAGAATTTAATGTAAGCAAAATTACTGTACGGAATGCCATTAAAGAACTGGCTCAAGAAGGATATCTGGAGAAGAAAAGTGGTAAAGGAACAAAGGTCATTGCGAATGTATCGTCTGCGAAGCTTTCAAAAGGGAAACGCTTTACGGAACTATTAGTAGAAGAAGGCCACCACATCACCAAAAAGGTGTTAAATATTAAAAAGGCTGAATTGTCTCCGGACTCGGAACTTTATTCTTTATTTGGAAGCCATTGTGTCCAAATTGAACGACTCTACTTATTGGACAACGAGCCCTATATTCATTTCACTCATTACATCTTATTAGACATAAGTGAGGAAGAATTAGAGGATGTCAATTTCGGATCTTTGTACCGCTTTTTAGAAGAGCAAAACATTAGACTGGAATCATTCCGAGATGAGTTTGCCGTTTCGATTGCACCTAGTCATGTTAGTGAAAGATTAAACGTAGAAAAAGACACAGTGGTGTTAAAAAGAATTCGTCGTTCCAGTGATGATGAAGGAAATGTATTGGAATATAGCGTGGGTTACTATAATACAGGTAAACAAAATTATATTGTTAATTATAATGATTCCATTCAGTAACCCATTTTTTTGAATAGTATGTAAGCGATTTCTTAGGGGAGAGTGAGGAAATATGAGTTTATATTTAATAGGTATTACGTTGGCAGCCATTGTAATCGTAATTTTAGGAGTATCGTGGTGGAAATGGCATGCATTTATTAGTTTAACTGTCGCCGGCCTGTTTCTAGCTGTTTTTTCTGGCGTACCAATGGACAAGATTGTCACAGCCTATGAAACGGGAGTGGGCGCTGTCCTTGGACATCTAATTGGAATTTTAGCGTTGGGAACCATCTTAGGTAAAATGATGTCTGACTCAGGTGCGGGCATGCAAGTAGCCGATTTCTTTATCAAAAAATTCGGTGTGAAATACCTGCCATGGGCGATGCTTCTTTCTGGTTTTATTATTGGGATTCCTGTGTTTTTTGAGGTTGGTCTAGTAATCTTGCTGCCCTTGGTTATTTCGATTCGCAAATCTACTAAACAAAACATTCTATTAATTGGTATCCCGGTGCTTGCCGGATTGTCGATTGTGCACGGATTAGTTCCTCCGCATCCTGGTGCGATGACAGCGATTGGCATTTATAATGCAAACTTAGGACATGTAATGCTTTATTCATTAATTATTGCTTTTCCAACGGCCGTCATTGCCGGACCTTTATTTTCAAAATGGATTCAAAAACGGGTAACTCCTGTTGGAGAACCGGAATTAATCCGCGTGGTGACAAAGTCAAGCGGATTACCAAGTATAGCGATTTCGTTTTTCATTATCTTGCTGCCTGTTTTATTAATAATGTTAACGGTAATTGCCCCATATCTTTCACTGCCAGGTGCTATTGAAAAATTTCTATTGCTTATTGGCAGCCCGGTTATTGCTTTACTAATTTCATGTTTTGCAGCCTATTTCTTCTTGGGCTACCGCCAGGGTATGGATAGGACATTAATTAAAAAATTAACGGAAGAATGTTTATTACCATTAGCTTCGATTATTCTCATTATTGGGGCAGGCGGTGCGTTCAAGCAAATTCTAATTGAAAGCGGTGTAGGGACAGCGATTGCAGCAATGTCCGAGCAAATGTCCTTATCACCGATTGTCCTAGCCTTCCTAGTTGCGGGATTAATCCGAGTCGCTACCGGTTCAGCAACTGTTGCGCTAACAACCGCAGCCGGAATTGTTTCTCCAGTAGTGGAGCATATGTCAGGTGTTAACCTCGAATTATTAGTTATTGCTACTGGTGCAGGTTCATTAATGCTTTCACATGTTAATGATGCAGGCTTCTGGTTGGTAAAAGAATATATGGGATTGACTGTTAAAGAAACATTCAAGACATGGACAGTTATGGAAACGCTCCTTTCTTTTGTCGCCTTTATCCTAGTTTTAATTTTAGATGTATTTGTTTAAGGTCATAAATTTTACTTGGTTTTTAATTGAATACCATAAAAATTAGGGAGTTCCATTAAACAGGAACTCCCTATTCTGTTTGCAAGGCATGTTCATTAACTAGGCGGGGTGATAGAGCCGTATCCGGCACTTTCTCGGTTAATATCTATTGGTCCAAATGACCCCACTCCAATAGCCTTAAGCTCGTAGGACTTAAAAAATCCAATCACCTGTGACATCGTTTCCTCAGGGACAGTCGTTGGTACCTGAATTTGCTTGATCATTTTGCCTGTTTCATCTCCCACAGCACAAACAAACTTCGTACCGCCCGCTTCAACTGCACCAAACATCACAATACCCCCAACACAAGAATAAAAATACTTAACCACCTATTTGATTATACTAAAAAATTCAATGTTTTTGGTATCAATTGGAATATGTGTTTATATTTTTACCGGTATCGGCTTTCTTTTTTCAAATTTACAAATATAGTTAAATCCACAATCCTTCGCTAAAGAAAGCGCATCTGTGAGGTTGGCACCAACAGACTCAGCGGTGTGAGAGTCTGAACCAATCGTTACAATTTCACCGCCTAGCTGTTTATACAGTTGGATGATTTCGACCGATGGTAATGTCTGTTTTAATCCCGTTCTAAGTCCAGAGGTATTAATCTCAATTCCTATATTTCTATCAATCGCTTTTTTCAATATTTGCTCGATGATTTCTTGATATTCATGAAAATCATAAAGGCTATGTTCTTTATAGGCATACCGTTTCATTAAATCGAAATGGGCGAGGATATCTATATCCGCTGTTGAAATCATATGATATAGTTCATTAAAATACCGTTCATAGGCGGTTGGATGATCTTCTTTGAGGGCCAGACGAAGCTTCTGGTTGTTGAGATTATGGACGGAGCCCAGGATGAAATCTAAATCTAGTGGTTGTAGTATTTCATCATATTGATCTTTTAAAAGATGAGGCTCACAAAGTTCAATTCCGGCTTTTAGGGTTAATTGGCCTTTAAATTGTTCCTGACAAAACCAAATCTCATTTAAATATTTTTCAAAAACCATGTGTCCGTAGGTTGGCGCAAGCGGATTAACGGAGAAATGCTCGGTAAAGCAAATTTCTTGAATCTCGTTTTCAACTGCTTTTTTACATACTTCTACCATACTAGCGGTGGAATCAAAGGAATGATTGGTGTGATGATGATAATCCATTAAAAACATACTCTTTTCACCTGCTCTTTTTTTAAAACTACTATAGTGAATATATTCACAATTGTCCATCATGAGACAATGATTTGTCTGATTGGGAGATGAGAACAATTTTGTCAGATTATTCAAACAGTAATTATTCCCAATCACCCAACAGCTTGAAAGCGTTTTATTATATGATTATTTCAGGAGGTAGAGACCCGATGATGATTGATAAACGTCCCGCACTTTTACTGAAACATCTTTTAAAAGTGAAGAATACCACCATGAATCAGGTCATGGATCAAACTCAATTAACCAAGCGGCAGATTTCCTATGATTTGGAGAAAGTCAATCATTGGTTGAAAGAGCGAGCACTTCCAGCGATTCCTTACAGGGGACATCACTATATTGTCATGCCGGAAGAGGTAGTCGACTTTTTTCGAAAACAACAAATAGAAGAGAAGGAACGCGATTTTATTTTAACAGAAGAGGAACGTTTGATCTTCATCTACCTTTACCTTTTTATCAGGCAAGAGCCGATTTCATCGGTCCATTTAACCCAGCTGTTACAGGTAAGTAAGAACACAGTTATATCAGACGTGAAAAAGGCAAATGAAAGGAACCTGTCCTTCCTGGTTGAAATACGCTACTCCAGGCAAAAGGGCTACCATCTATCAGGTGCAGAGTCAGATAAGCGGGTACTTGTCCAGCACCATTTAGCTGAGTTGATACGCATTCCGTATTATAAAGAACTGATCAATCATTTAGTAAGTGATCGAACGGAACAAATCCCATTGAATACGATTCAACATACGCTTACGGAAATGGAAAAGCTGTTCGATCTTCATTTTGTCGAGGAACGATTACACCAATTTACGTATTTTCTCGTTTTCTACTATTATCGTCAACGAGAAAGAAAGTTTGTTAGGTTTCATCATGATGAAATCGAATTATTGAAAAAAGAACATATGTGGCAGGTGGCAAAATCATTATTTCATTCGCTTCAGTTTGAGGAAGATGAAAATGAGCTAGGTTATTTCACCACCCAATTGCTGGGTCTGTCTTTAGGGAACCGCTTCGTTCATGACGGAGACTGGGACTTACTTTTTAAATTATGTGAACAGCTTGTCTTTGATTTTGAAAATAAAGCAGCGATTGCTTTCGAAAAAAAGAACGATGTCATCAACACCTTGTATCAGCATTTTAAGCCAGCTTATTTTCGAATGAAATATCGGATTCCGATTACGAATCCGTTGCTCGACCAAATCCAGCGAGAACATCATGTGCTCTATACGATTGTCAAAGAATTGCTTCAGCCGATTGGATCACTATTAAGTATCAGAATTCCAGAAGAAGAAATTGGTTTTATCACGATTCATTTTGGAGCATTGCTGGAAAAGCCGAAGCAGGTCGTACCGAAAAAGAAACGAGCGATTGTCGTTTGTCCAAGTGGGATTAGCTCATCCTTGATGGTAAAACACCTGTTGGAATCGCTTTTTTCCGAAATCATCGTCGAAAAAACATTGTCCTTGCAAGGATATCAGAGGGAGAATGTGGATCAATATGATCTTCTTTTTTCAACGGTAGAGCTCGAGTCGAAGCTGCCATGCTTTTATGTAAAGCCGATTATGACACCAACGGAAAAGAACAGCTTGGTCAATGAAGTGTATCATCATCTTTTTGGGATTCAATACCATGACACCTCGACAAAAGAGTTGATTCAAACGATTCAGCGCTATGCCAATGTTTATGATGAAAAAGGCTTAACCCATGCTTTAAATCAACTAACCTTTCACAAAAAGGTAGATATTCAGAGGGGGAATCAACCAGTGTTAAGCGATTTACTGAAAGAGAATACGATTCAAATTGTTGGACAGCTTTCTAATTGGGAGCAGGCTGTAAAAGTAGCAGCCAATCCGCTGCTAGAGTCAGGGGCTATTGAGTCATCCTACATCGATGCGATGATTACCAATATCAAGACGTTAGGTCCATATGTTGTCATTGGTCCAGAAGTCGCCATTCCACATGCACGACCTGAATCAGGAGTTAATCAAGTAGGGATGAGCTTTTTAAAGCTCGATGAGCCGGTCTATTTTTTAAATGATGAAAAGTATCCTGTCCGCTTAATATTTTGTATTGCGGCCATCGATAATACAACACACCTTAAGGCGTTATCTCAATTAACGAAGCTTCTCAGTGAGAACAATAATGTTGGGCTTTTAAAAGAACTAGAGACAACAGAAATTATTCTTGAATTATTTGAGCGTTATTCAGTAGTGGTTTAATTTTTAATTTATTATAGGGGGAATTTCAAATGAAAATATTAGCCGTTTGTGGTTCAGGTTTAGGAAGCAGCTTTATGTTGGAGATGAATGTGCAACAAATCCTTGGTGAGTTAGGCGTTAGCGGAATTGAAGTCGAGCATTCTGACCTTAGCTCTGCGACTCCGGATTCAGCTGATCTTTTTATCGCAGCAAAGGATATTGCAGAAGGGATGGGTCATTTAGGAGAGGTTGTCGTGATTGAGAGCATTATCGATATGGACGGTCTTCGCAGTAAATTGAAGGACGTGCTTCAACAAAAAGGATTGCTTTAATAACTGGAAACTATGAGGAGGTAATACTATGGGCGAAAGAATTCTTAAATTATTGATGGATATTTTGAGTACGCCAGCTGTTCTAGTTGCGTTAATATCACTAGTTGGTCTTGTTATTTTGAAAAAGCCGGCAAGTGATATTGTGAAGGGAACAACGAAAACGTTCTTAGGCTTTCTCGTTATTTCTGCAGGTGCTGGAATTATCGTTGGATCGCTTGAACCCTTCGGAAAAATGTTTGAAGAAGCTTTTAACGTAAACGGGGTTGTACCAAATAACGAGGCGATTGTTGCGATGGCATTAACCAAGTATGGCAGTGCTACAGCTTTTATCATGTTCTTTGGGATGTTAGCGAATATCTTAATTGCTCGTTTTACTAGATTAAAATATATTTTCTTAACGGGTCATCATACTTTATACATGGCATGTATGCTTGCAGTTATCTTAGTTGTTTCTGGTTTAAAAGGAGTACCACTGATTATTGTTGGTTCCCTTGCTTTAGGTTTAATCATGGCTGTTTTCCCTGCAATTTGTCAGCCGTTTATGAGAAAAATTACGGGTAACGACAACGTAGGTTTTGGCCACTTTTCAAGCTTAGGTTATGTATTGTCTGCTCTTGTCGGGAAAGTAGTTGGTAAGGGATCACGTTCTACAGAAGATATTAAGTTTCCTAAAGGTCTAGGATTTTTGCGTGATAGTTCTGTAACGATTTCATTAACGATGGTCATCCTTTATGTGATTATTGCTCTTTTTGCAGGCCCATCTTATGTTGAAAAAGAATTAAGTGGCGGCACTCATTATATTGTTTTCTCTATTATTCAAGGTGTTACGTTTGCAGCAGGGGTTTTCGTTATCCTTTCAGGTGTTCGACTTGTGTTAGCTGAAATTGTTCCGGCCTTTAAAGGGATTTCTACTAAACTAGTTCCAAACTCTAAGCCGGCTCTTGACTGTCCAATTGTATTCCCATATGCACCAAATGCAGTTTTAATCGGGTTCTTCTGCAGCTTCCTTGGCGGTATCGTCGGAATGGCCATCCTTGGGTTTGCAGGAGCAGTGATTATCTTACCTGGTGTTGTTCCACATTTCTTCACAGGTGCAACGGCTGGAGTATTTGGTAATGCAACAGGCGGTGTTCGCGGTGCGACGATTGGATCGTTTGCCAATGGTTTGTTGATTACCTTCCTTCCTGTATTCTTAATGCCAGTACTTGGCGATCTTGGTTTTGCAAGTACAACATTCTCTGATGCGGACTTTGCAGCTTCCGGAATTCTTCTTGGAAATATTGCAAATTCCCTTGGTGCAACAGGTGTTAGTGTTACCGTTGTTGGTCTTGTCGTCTTGACAGTTGTATATGGTTTTTTCAAAAAAAATAAAACTACAGCTGATTCACAACAAGTAGGAGCATAGGACATTGGGGGTGTTTCACAAACTGAATCACCCCCAACTTTTGAGTAAAAAAAGGAGGAAAGAAAATGGATTTGCAAAAAGTAGATGCGTTTCGTGATGAGATTCGGCTTAAGACATTAAAAGAATTGTATCATCTCGGTTTTGGGCATTACGGCGGCAGCTTATCAATTATTGAAGTATTGGCGGTTTTATATGGTGAAGTGATGAAGGTGAATCCACAAGATCCAAAATGGGAGAATCGTGATTACTTCATTCTATCAAAAGGTCATGGCGGGCCTGGTCTTTATGCGACGTTAGCGGCAAAAGGCTACTTTCCTGAAGAAGTTCTCTATACTTTAAATCAAAACGGAACCACCCTTCCTTCTCATCCCGATAAGAATTTAACACCTGGTGTGGATATGACAACGGGATCCTTAGGGCAGGGAATCTCCGCGGCTGTTGGTGTCGCTCTGTCTCATAAACTATCAAATAAGGATAATTATACGTATTGTATCGTCGGTGATGGAGAATTGAACGAAGGGCAGTGCTGGGAGGCAGCGCAATTCGCGGCACACCATAAGCTGAATCATCTCTTTGTATTTATTGATGACAATAAAAAGCAGCTAGACGGTCCAACGAAGGATATTATTGACCCACTTGACTTTGTGGAGAAGTTTAAAGCGTTTGGTTTTTACACACTGCAAGTCGACGGTCGTTCCTTAGAACAAATATATGAAGCGATTGAAGAGGGAAAACGTCAGTCAGAGAAGCCGATTGCAATTATTTTGGATACCGTTAAAGGGCAAGGGGTTCCCTATTTAGAAGAAAAGGCTGATAACCATCATATCCGTCCTAGTGAAGAGGATGAAGCTGCCATTAAGCGTGCAATTGCAGAATTGGAAAACAAACTTGGAAAGGTTGTGTCAGTATGATTGAAACACCATCCAAAAGCTATGAACTAGAAAAAGTGGAAATGCGGCAAATGTATGCAAATACGTTGGTTGAATTGGCGAAGGGCAATCCCAATGTGATCGCATTAGAGGCTGATTTAATGAGTGCTATCTCTACAAATAAAATTGTTAAGCAGATTCCAACGCAAATTATTAACAGCGGGATTATGGAAGCCAATATGATGGGAGTGGCTGCAGGTCTATCGCTGACAGGGAAGATTCCTTACGTCCATACCTTCGGTCAGTTCGCTACAAGAAGGACCTTTGACCAGCTTTTCGTTTCAGGCGTCTATGCGAAAACCAACATTAAGATTTTGGGATCTGATGCGGGTGTAACAGCCGAGCATAACGGCGGCACCCATATGGCCTTCGAAGATCTTGGTCTTGTTCGCCTCCTTCCTAATGCTACGGTGTATGAAGTGAGTGATTCCACCATGCTTCGTTACTTGCTTCGAAAAATTGAAAAAGAGTACGGTATCCATTACATCCGTACGATCCGCAAAAATGCAACTAAGCTTTACGATGAGAATGAAGTTTTTCAAGATGGTAAAGGAAAGGTTCTCCGTGAAGGCGCCGACGTTACCATTATCTCAAGCGGCATTATGGTAGCGGAATCCTTAAAAGCGGCAGATTTGCTTTACGAGGATGGAATCGAAGCTACTGTCATTGATATGTTCTCGATTAAACCTATTGATAAAGACTTAATTGTCAAGTATGCGTCGAAAACAAAAGCAGTCGTAACCGCCGAAAACCACAACGTCATTGGCGGGCTAGGCAGCGCAGTAGCCGAAGTCCTAAGCGAACACTGCCCAACCAAAATGAGACGCATTGGAGTAAAAGAACAATTCGGCCAAGTCGGCAAACTCGAATACCTAAAAGAATTCTACAAACTAACCCAGAAAGACATAGCAGCAGCCGCCAAAGAATTACTATAAAAAGAAAAAGGGTGCCGATAAAATAATATGGTACCTATAGATAGGACACTTGAAAAAGAGTGTTCCATCTATAGGTACTTTTTTATATACTTAAGTCTTATGAATATGAGGATTAGGGGAACGACTATGAGCAAAATAATTTTTTCAACTAGAGAAATAAAAATACTTCAAAAAAACCCAAATGTACAACGTGTAAGCAGTTTAACTATTACATATACAGATGTATTTAAAAATAGATTGATGGATGAATAACTGGCTGGTAAACTCCCTAGGCAAATCTTTGAGGAGAATGGCTTTGATATGAACATTTTAGGCATGAAGCGGATTGAACAATCTGCATATAGGTGGAAAAAAGCTTATGAAAAAGATGGGTTAATTGGACTCTCAGATGCACGGAAAACAGACACCGGCAGGCCTTTAAAACGAGAACTTTCTCAAGCAGAAATTATCGAGAGACAGGAAGCAAGAATTAAGTTACTGGAAGGTGATGAACCGGAAAATTCTTTACATATTTCCAAGTCGTTTAGTCAATTTGAAAGACTCCAAAAACTCTCAAACGAAAATCAATTATTATTAACGACCCATTGGTATGGTTCGCTTCCGGTAACAGACACAGGAAATGTTCAATATATTGAACGTAAAGAGGGTAAGAGAATTAAAATAAACTCTTATGATTTAAATAATTATTTTGAAAAGAGAGGCTCTTTACCAGAGGATATAATTATAAAAAGTTACTTTGAGCTTACTTCTTCAATATTAAGTTCAATGAGGGCTGATGGTACGAATTGGATAATATGTGAAGGCAGCGATGATAAACTTTATTTAGAGTATTACCTAAAGGATATAAATAATTTAAAAATATTTGCAGTTGGTGGATGTGGAAATGTTGTAAAATTGTATCAATATCTTTTTGCTCCTTTTGGAGAAAAAGGTGAAATTAAAGCATTAAATAGTAAAGTGCTTTGTTTAATAGATACAGATGATGTCCTAAAAACCATCAATATGCCTTGTGAAGTAAGAGATAAAGTAAGAATAGCAAGAATGCAATACGATAGAAAGCAAAATATTGAGCTACAAAGATTAAACCCAACAGGATTATTTACCCCTACTGAGATGGAGGATTGTCTTAACCCTGAAATTTTATATACTCATTAGCACAATCTATAAATCAATATGGAAATTCAAATCAGCGGGATGCCCTAGTGCACTTATCATTTAATACGGAAATGAAAGCTTCATTTATTAAAGGAGAAGACCAATCAATAATTAAACCTATTGATACTTCAAAATACTGTCGCACAAGACTTATATAAAAAATGTGGATTTATTGATGAAGGTGAACGATGGGGAACAAAGGGGAACTTATCATCATGAGTTATCATTTGTAGGTTTTAGAAGTTTCTTTAAAAAGGAACTCCAAATCCAAAAAAGCCCTAGTATTAGTTAATGAAAGGGGGGCATAAAATTGAAAATTAAATTTGCTTCCATTCTAATGATCATATCGCTCTTTCTCACTGCTTGTAACCTTGGAGTAAAACCGGAGGAACATTTAGGAGAAATATACAGCGTTGCGTTGGACGCAATCATGGAAAAAGACGAGGCATTGAGTAGTGAAATGAAATTTATTGCTATTGATATGAGCAATTTCGACGATGGATTAAGTAAAAAGGATAAAAAAGAAATTATGAACTTTTTCAAAGATAAATATAAAGTTGATGTAATGGATGCCACTTTTGATGAACTGAAAGAAAAAGGATACTACAATGCAGATAAAATGACTTTGGATGGTGTACTCCTTAGACTAGAGAAAATGGATTTTAAACTAAATAACAATGTTTTCTTTGAAGGTTCTAAATATAGGTCAGGATTAGGTGCAATTGGTGTAGAAGGTACTGTCCACTACAAAGATGGTAATTGGCAAATGAAAGAGTCGAAGGAGACCTGGATAAGCTAATTATTGAAGTGTACGAATTAATTTGGTATATATGGGGGGAGGAACTAAATTCAACAGATGTGTATAGGACCCATTAGGTTTCTTGTGAACTAGGACTTCCAACAAAGCCCCTCCCTTGTCCTTTTCCTCAATTCTACGATTTCCTCTCCCCTATTAGAACTATTAATGAGAATACTAGTTACTTTTGATATTAAAAGGAAAAAACATCTTTCATCCAATCCAGCTACTAAAAAAAATTTAATGACTAATACAAAAAGTAGACCATTGCAACTTTGGTCTATTTTGGTTACGTGTGTTCCTAGGACTCATAAAAGGATTCTCACTTTTTACCGGCTTTTAAATAATTTGAAATTATCATATAATATAAGTATATAAATCTATAAACAACATTTTTACACTATAAATGGTTATAATTAAGATAGAAAAGGTGTGTGACTAGGTCGCGCTTAGGTTAGTGTGACGTCTAGCCAAATTTTAGGGGAAGGTTGATGAAAATGAACAACATAGAAACTAAAACAGACGTCATTTTAATTGGCGCCGGAATCATGAGTGCGACTTTAGGGACACTCTTAAAAGAATTAGTACCGGAATGTGAAATTTCTGTGTTTGAGAAGCTCGCTAACGCAGGAGAGGAAAGCTCTAACGAGTGGAATAATGCGGGTACGGGGCATGCGGCACTATGTGAACTTAACTACACAGTCGAAAAACCTGATGGATCTTTAGATATTAGTAAAGCAATAAAAATTAATGAACAGTTTCAGGTTTCCATGCAGTTTTGGTCTTATCTTGTAAACAGCAAGCTGATGAATAATCCACAGGATTTTATCAGACAACTGCCTCATATGAGTTTAGTACAAGGGGAACAAAATGTTACGTTTTTAAAGAAACGTTTTGAAGCTATGTCAAACAATCCTCTATTTCAAGGGATGGAATTTTCGGATGACCATGATAAACTGACGGAATGGATTCCGCTTATCATGGAAGGCCGTAAAGTGAATGAACCGATAGCGGCAACTAAAATGGACGCTGGAACGGATGTCAACTTTGGTGCCCTAACACGGATGTTGTTTGATCACTTAGAGAGTAAAAATGTCAATATAAACTACAAACATAGTGTTAATAATATTAAACGTACGAGCGACGGCTTGTGGGAATTGAAAGTGCAGAATCTCGATAGCGGTACGGTCGAACGCCATACGGCAAAATTCGTCTTTATTGGAGGCGGGGGAGGAAGTCTGCATTTACTGCAAAAATCCGGTATTCCTGAAGGAAAACATATTGGAGGATTCCCGGTAAGCGGAATATTTATGGTGTGCAATAATCCGAATGTTGTAGAGCAGAATCATGCAAAAATATACGGCAAAGCTAAGGTTGGTGCTCCGCCAATGTCTGTTCCGCATCTTGACACAAGATTTATCGACAATAAAAAATCGTTGCTATTTGGACCATTTGCCGGCTTTTCACCAAAGTTCTTAAAAACTGGTTCAATGTTTGATTTAGTAACTTCTGTAAATCCAGATAATATCTTAACTATGCTGGCGGCAGGCGTAAAAGAGATGTCATTGACAAAATACTTGATTCAGCAAGTTATGTTATCGAAAGAACAACGCATGGAGGAGTTACGTGAGTTTGTCCCGAACGCCAAAAGCGAGGATTGGGATTTAGTAGTAGCAGGCCAACGTGTGCAAGTTATCAAGGATACTGAAGCTGGCGGCAAAGGAACGCTTCAATTTGGTACGGAAGTGATTACTGCTGCTGATGGCTCGATCGCAGCACTACTAGGCGCTTCTCCGGGTGCTTCTACTGCCGTGCACGTTATGCTTGAAGTAATCAAAAAATGCTTCCCGCAACATATGAATAGGTTGGAACCGAAAATCAAAGAAATGATTCCTTCTTATGGCATGTCGCTAATGGAAAACCCCGAGCTTCTGCACGAAATTCATACATCAACAGCAAAGACGCTTGGTCTAAGCGAAAAAGAGTTGGTCTTTAGTTAGACCCTTGGATGTAGAATCCAAGGTTGCTAGTGAATAGATTCACTCAATCGTTTTTAAGAGAATTTATAAGATTGTAAGTCAAAGCTTTGCATGATCATAAAAAGAGTGGAGAAAAAACTAACTAAACGGTTAATTAAATCGGACAACCCCTGGTATACATGGGCTGAAAAACTAACCAAACGGTTGATTAAATACTTTTCAAGAGACCCTGATAACGCTCATCAGGGTTCTTTTTATTTTTCTATATTTTTATATAAATGGTGAAGGAGAGTTAGAGAAAAAAGGGTCTTGACCAACAAAAATGAACACAGGCACAAGGCTCCCGTGTTCATTTTCATATCAGAGTAAAATTATTATTCAATTTCTAGAAAAGCTGAGGATAGGTATAGGTGTTTTCTAGTCAACAATCGCACTCCGATAGTTTAAGTACGACTTTTCACAAATAGTTGAAACCGACTTTCTTCTGATCTATTAAACTAAATCCCCTGTACGGCTAAAGAACTTTTTTGGAGATGATCTGAAAGGAGGCTATACGCAACTACTTTCTTCTTGTACTGTTTTACTACATCAATGCGATCGTTGTAGCTAAAAACAAATAACCTAACATCTTTTATGCCTCTTTTCGTATCAATAACTATTGGAGTCTCACTGTTCTCTGGATGCAAATATCGGTCCCTGGAAATATATAATGCTGCTTTAAAAATGTTGCTTCGTTAAAGGAATGAATAACTTGAATTTTGTCTATACCTTCTAAGAGTTTTCCGCCAATTGTTACGGTGACATTCGGTTCACTAAGTTTAGAATGAATTTCAAATTTCCTTATAAGCCATTCCACAGGACCAGTTGGAAGACAAGTCATTAATATTTTAACAATACTTAAAAGAATTATCGAAATTACAGCCCAGGTCATTTTCCATCATCTCCGTTAAAGCTTTAATTTGTTATTAGTTTTTAATAATTTAATAATATCTCAACTAGATCAATTATTAACCATCCAATTCGATTGAAAATATACCATCCACTTTCAGAACTTCTCTTATCATATAATCTAAAATAACAAATAGGAAGAGTGAATAAGTGTATCTTCACCCACTACTCCCCCGGTGTTTTTTCATAAGATAATTAAACTGAAAAAAAGGGGAATGCAATGAAAGCCGGTCAAAAAATATATTTGACTATATTGTTGTGGGGACTGGACCTGCAGTTCCTCAACTGCATTTTTTAGGGCAAGCTTTACTGGAGCCATGCGCATGATGAAAAGCTTGAAAATTTCATTAAAGAAAACTTCGGTCATAATCACCATCAACAAAGTTCACTACGAATGGCACCATTTAATAAAGCTGGCGTAGTTGATCGTTTTGGAAGAGTACATGGAGTCAATAATCTAATTGTTGCCGATGCACAGATTATTCCCTTTACGGTTGATGGCAACACATCTGCATCAGCATTCCTAATTGGATATACCATTGCAAAACAATTAATGCAGGAAAAATGGAATTAAACAGATTTCAGAATACCCTAAACCGTTTGGCGTATAAAATAATGATTCCGTAAGAAAGCAGAAAAAAATAACTGTCATTAAACTCTTGTCCACTCAAAATTAAAAAGTAAATCATAGTGTAATAGCAAAGGGAAATCCTTTTAGTAAAATAACTATAACAAAGGAGATTACATGATGAGTTGGGACGAGAGAAGAGACCTATGTCAAGAATTTGCTAGGATACTTGGTGGGAGTGGAAGCCTAGATGAAAATGGAGTTTGTTTAGTGCAAAAGTTTCGTAATATTAACTTTAGAATTCTTGGACGCGAAACAAATTCTCCACTAGTTAATCCTCAATTTTTTTCTTTTGAAAATTTAGATAGAAAAGGGAATGCGTTAAATTTAGGTGAAACCGTTCTTTTACAAGAAGAAATTAACCCCTTATTAACGGAACTTCGAAAACGGGATATTATCGTTACGGCTGTTCATAATCACTGGTTGTTTGAAGAACCTAGAGCAATGTACATGCACTTTGAATCAGTTGAACCACCACTGCAATTTGCAAGAAAAGTAAGGGAAGCCTTTAGAGTTTTAAGAGGCTAATTTTAACACGGCACTTTTTAAGGCAATCATCGTCTTATATAGTGCTTTTTTTTCGTTTCGTATGATAGCAATAGTTAGTTGCCTACAAGCATCATTAGTAAACACTTTTTGTAAATCTGGTCCGTTCGTACAAAAAAAAAGCCGCCATTTTGGCAGCAATGTTAGCGAAGTAAGCTAGTAATCTAAGACACGCTTGGCGATACTTTCTGTTCGGCAATTTTTTTCTTTAACCAAGGTTTGGAGACCCACCGGTTCAAGGCGAAAAATCCTCGGATACATTCATCAAGTCCTTGGGCCAGCCAAACTCCTAGTAGTCCTAAACCAAGTGTAATTCCGAAAAAGTAACTAAATACTACGGCAATGCCCCACATGCAGATCACACCGATGACAACTGGGAACCGTACATCACCTACTGATTTTAAAGAACCCATAAGAACGATATTCATGGCACGGCCAGGTTCAATAAATACAATCGCCCACAATACTGGAAGAGCTATAGCAATAATGCTAGTATCGGTTGTAAATATAGTTAAGATGGGCTTACCAATTAAAGCAACAGCAAGAGAAACCGCAGCTGAAACAATGACTGCAATTTTTAATGTCTTAAGACCCCTCTTCAGGGCTCTGTCGTATTGCTTAGCTCCGATATAGCGGGCAATCAAAAGTTGTGTCCCTTGGGCAATTGCAACTGTAAACAGGAAGCAAATCATCGATATATTTAAAATATACACCCGTGCGGCTAATGCTGCATCACCGGTAAGTGCGACAAAGCTTGTAATCACCACTTGAGAAAATTGATAGGAAAGGTTTTCTCCAGCGGATGGAATCCCGATGGACAGAAGCTCCTTTACATCGGTTTTATTAATTTTAAAAATATCTTTTATATGAAACTTTAAAGCTAGTTGTTTATAAACAAAGTAAAACAGTGCTACAATAATAAAAATCCGGGCAACAAATATGGAATAGGCCACCCCAGCAACACCTGTTACAGGAAGGCCGAACCATCCTTTAATGGCAATAAAGGAACCGATCATACTAATCACATTCATGATGACCGTAACGACCATGGTTTCTTTTGTATGTCCGTAGCTGCGCAAAACAGCACTTAAAGCTAAAGAAATGGCTTCAAGGAAAAGAGATAGACCTATGATGGTAAGGAAGGTGTAAGCAAAATCGTAAACTTCACCGCTAAGTCCGTAAAATTTTAAAAACAAACCGCCAAAAGCAACCACAATAATGGTCATCACAACTCCAAACCAGAAATTCACTCCAAAGGAAGATCTTGCAAGGCGTCGCGCCCGGTCCAATCGGTTTGCTCCTAAATTTTGACCGATAAGGATAGTCGCTCCGATGGCTGTGATGTTAAATACTAAAATAAAAATATTAAGAATCTGATTGGCTACTCCAACTCCTGCAACAGCGTTGTCTGAATATCCGCTTAAAATTAACGTAGCAACAATTCCCATACTCATATGAAGCGTTATTTCGATAAATAGAGGCCACGTGATACTAAACAATGATTGATCCTGGTACTTATTGTTCTCTAAAGTCAATTTATTCTCCTTCTTTACTCAAAATCATATAAAACCTATTTTAACTACATATACTCTAAATTGAAATAAAAAAGTAATTCCGGTTGGACATAGGGACATTCATCACCATTTTGCCATTCCACCCCCCTAATAGATGTACAAAAAAAACGCCCATTTAGCGTTTTTTATTTTTTAGTTCTCCGTAAAAAAGATAATGCAATCACTACGACAGTTACAGGGAGGATAAGCCAGAGCCAATTAAATGAGTGATTTTCTTCTTCGTAGTATGTTTCGTTTTCAAAATTTTCGTAAGAAGATGCTGTTTCTATTTCTTCAGGCACTTCCGTGTCCGATTCATTTTCATCAAAACTAACCGTTTCAGAATATAAATCATCTTCTACTGGTTCATCTTCTGGTATTTGGACATCCATCTCTTCTAAATCTGCAAGCGTATAAACGTTCCCTTCTTCATCCGCATATGTAGGTTCAACATCGTTTCCATCGTTTAACATTAATAAAATCGTTCCAAAAACAAGCGTTGTTGATAACACATCGCCAGAAAAATAACGTGTAGATTTTGGATATTTTGTTCTAAGTGAGGAATAAGTTGTCGGTTTTGTCGTTGTGTTTGTTGTACTGCTTGAGCTCGGTTTTGACGGCGAAGTCTTCGGAGTAGACGTAGACGGTTTGGTATAGCTAGGACTCGTCCCCCTCGTCCCGCCTGTTCGTGTTTTTGCCTCAGCAATGACATTAGAAAGTAAAAAACTTAAAACAAGGATAGATAGCACACTAATCATTTTTTTCATTTATATCTCCTCCTATAAAATAGCCAGCTCAGATTAAAGAACCTGCTTCCTTTAATTGATTATGCTTAGTAGAATAATATTAACATATTTTTCCTGATAAAATACGAAAAGCCGTGCGATCTAAGGAGTGAATCCTCGTTCTATTAGTTCGTAGACCTTCGTAGATATTAATGATTATAACGAATTGGAGGAGAATAAATGCGCGCAATTGAGTACACAAAATACGGCCCCCCCGACGTTCTTCAACTGAAAGAGGTAGAAAAACCTTCTCCTAAGGAAAATGAAATCCTGATAAAAGTAAAAGCGACAACCGTAACGGTAGCAGATATTCGGGCAAAGAGTTTTACAGTTCCTCCCGCTTTTTGGCTGCCTGCCCGAATAACACTTGGTTTTAGACAACCAAAAAAAACTACATTGGGGATGGAGTTAGCTGGGGAAATTGAGTCAGTAGGGAAAGATGTCAAAAGGTTTCAGGAAGGTGATCAGGTTTTTGCTGCTTCTCTATTGGGTTTTGGTGCTTATGCCGAGTATAAGTGTCTGCCTGAAGATGGACCAGTATCTATTAAGCCCTCCAATATAACATATGAGGAAGCCGCTGCCATTCCGATTGGAGCACGCACCGCATTGTATTTTCTTAGAAAAGCTAACATTCAGAGCGGTCAAAGGGTTCTAGTTTACGGTGCTTCAGGAAGTGTAGGAAGTTATGCAGTTCAGATTGCCAAATATCTCGGAGCAAATGTTACAGGGGTATGCAGTACCACGAATATAGAATTGGTAAAATCTTTAGGAGCGGATCAGGTAATTGATTACACTGCAGAAGATTTTTCGAGTAAAGGCGAGACTTATGATGTGATCTTTGAAGCGGTTGACAAGAGCTCGTTTTCGGATTGTATGAAATCGCTAAAGGAGGACGGAACCTATATAAATGTCACAGTACCGTTACCAGGTGTTCGAATGCTATGGACTAAATTGACAAGCAGCAAAAAACTAATATTGAGTCAAAACTCACCTGAAACTTCAGAAGCTCTAGATTTTCTTAAAGAACTTGTAGAGACGGGGAAGTTAAAAGTGGTCATTGATAGATCCTATGCGTTCGAAGAAATCGTTAAGGCTCATAGATATGTCGAAAAAGGACACAAAAAGGGAAATGTCGTCATAACTGTGGAACCTAATAACAAATCCTAATATATGAAGGACTATACTATCAAAGATTTTGTTGAGGTTATTTTTTCAAATCTATGGGAACGATTTGGAGAAGATCCTCTAGGTTAAGGTGCTCTTCGTGGAAAAATGGTGGATTTTGATTGATGGTCTATTTGAAAAGCCTTATGATTAAAGTAACTGAAATTTAAGGCATACGAAAAGATTTGTTTTCAACTAGAAGGACGTATGCTATCTATCATGAAAACAGGATGTGTTAGCATGAACGTCAAAGTTTCGGAGGAGAGTTATAGCCACGAGGTAGTTGCAGGTGACCGTAAGATTGTTACATCTGCATCCGTTTTCGGGATTCTCAGGCAGCAACTGGCAAAGAATATTGGCATTAAGAGGATAAAGGGATTTTTATTTCATTATGGCTGGGAAATGGGTGTTAAAATTGCCAATGAAGTGGTGCATACCGAATCCTCACTAGAAAATCTCATCAAACATGGGCCGATTCTCCACATTCAAAATGGGCATATAAGAGGGATTAAACATGATTGCTCTTATGAGTTAGATGAACAAAGCCGGATTCATTATTTCTTTTCATCCGGAACATGGATTGATTCTTATGAGGCTGAGGAGCATATAAAGCATCTCGGAGTATCTAATGGTCCGGTTTGTCACACATTGAGCGGATTTGCGAGCGGTTATATGACAACGATATTTGGAGAATCACTTCTGTCGAGAGAAATCACTTGTGTGGGGAAGGGCGATTCGGAGTGCCGATGGGTGATGAAGCCCAAAAAGGAATGGGAAAAGGAACTGCAAGATGAGCATGAACTCGATTATTATAATGAAACACCGATTGTAAAAGAACTTGAGTTAACCTATGACCAATTATTGGATCAAAAAAATGTCGTCACTCGCTTGGCCAATTTTCAAAACAAATTAACCGAAGAGATTATTAATGGCAGTGATTTGCAAACCCTAGCTGATATGGTATATAAAATGATGCAAATTCCCATTATCGTTGAAGATACGTTACATCGAACGATTACCTATTCAGGGCTATCGAAGGAAAAATATTTGGATTATCGAGAGGATATGGAAAGTTATCTTCAAGAAAATCGATTAAGCACGAAGTCACTTTTACCTTTTAGAAAAAAAGTGATCCAAACTTCGATTCAGGAACGTCTCATCACCCCAATCCTTTTACAAAAAGAAGTAATCGGTTATTGTAGCTTGCTTTATGATGAATTGAAAAATCATCATCACGAAGAGGATTATTTGTTTTTAGACCGATTTGCCAATGCGGCATCACTCATTCTCTTAAATGAGAAAACAAAAGTAGAAACGTTTGAGAGAATGAAGGGAAATTTTCTTGAACAAATAGTAGAGGGCAGGCTGTCTACAAATGAGATCATCAATCGTGGGAAATATACTGGTGTAGATCTTGAGCAGAAATATTATCTATCGGTAGTGGAATATAAAAAAATCCAAAGTTCGATTGAAGATGAGTTTCTTCTGCAGGAACAGATTTTTGAAACGACCTTTCATTATTTCAATGAGAAAAAGCATAATATCTTGGTTGGACACCGGGATGGCAACATGGTGTTATTGATTACCAATGAAACCATTCAAAAGAAAGCGATCTATGATGTGATAAAAGAATACCTCGATTATATGTTAAAAAAATATCCACAAGGTCATTTTAAATGCGGTATCAGCCATTTAGAGGATGATATTTGCCAAGCATCCAGATGTTACGAGGAAGCAACCATTGCTTTACGATTAGCAGTCAAGAAGCATATCGTCCCGTTTCAATCATTAGGAATCGTAGGAGTACTGATTAACGCGAAAAATATCAGTGGGATTAAACTAATTGCAGAGCAAGAATTAGGACCTCTATATAACATGACAGATCCAAAAATCCTCGAACTTCTAAAAACTTTGTATAGTTTTTTGTTGAATGGGGGGAAGCTTGAGCAAACGATGAGTGATTTGTCTTTATCGATGAGCGGGCTCCGGCATAGGATCAGCCGGATCGAAAGCTTTTTAGAAAAAGACCTTCGCGATTCAGATGAAATGCATCAATTACTACTGATTATAAAATCGTTGATTGCCATAGGGGAACTCACATTAGATTAGAGCCATCCGGATTAAGCCGGGTGGTTTTTCTTCTGCCTTTTTCCACCGTTGATTTCTCTGTGATGAACAAAATTTGTCTAGTAAATTAAAAAACATAGACATTTTTTGCCCTAGTATGAAAATTCCAAATTATATAAACTTTATTTACAAGGTTGAAATAGTAAAAACCTAGTTCGATTTCAAATGTAAGCGATGCCAGCTAAATTGACCAACGGACGTTAGTCCATAACCTATTATTTTTCTCAACCAATCAAACAGAAGGGGTGTAGAACGATGGCAAGTTTTGTATTAAAAGGGGAAGATGTCACAGTTAAAGATTTACTAGCCGGAGCGGAACGAATCGGAAAATTGGCAGAGCAAGAAGCATTAGAAGCAGAGAAAAATGCGACTATATCACAAAATGTGGTGAACCTCATCAAAGAAACGCAAATTTCACGGATGATGCTTCCAAAAAAATATGGCGGACCACAGGCAGATTTGAAAACGTTTGCTAAGGTCGTTCGTAAGGTGGCGAATTACAATATTTCAGCAGCTTGGCTTACCTATCTTTATCCGCTTCATAATATGCTTCCAGCTTTTCTTCCTGAAAAGGGTGCAGACGAAATCATTCATCAGGGCGGATTAATTTGCGATATCTTTGCTGCATTAGGAAAAGCAGAACGGGATGGCGATGGTTATCGTATCAGTGGCAAGTGGAGTTTTGTCAGTGGTGTCAATTATAGTGATTGGGTTGGTGTTGGGGTTATGATTCAGTTCCCTGACAGCGAACAACCTGTATATTGTTTGCCAATGCTAAAAACATCCGAGGTGGAAGTGGTCCATAACTGGGATACATTTGGCTTAAGAGGATCAGGCAGTAACCAAATTATTGCCGATCAAGTGTATGTCCCAATGGAGCGGATTTTACGTTTAGATCAAGCAGAGCTTACAAGAAGACCACCGCTAGAAGAATATGACACAGACTATCCTTTTTATCATGTCCCATTCTTTCCTTCCTTCTATTTGGGATTCGGTTACATGGCCCTGGGCGGGGCAGAACGGATACTTAAGGAATTTAAAGTGCTTACTGAAAAACGTGTGCGCTTAATGGATGGAGTAAGGGAAAGTGAGTCACCAAGAAGTCAGCGGGTATTAGCCGAAATGACAACAGATTTCCACGTGGCGGAAGCTTTGCTAGAAAAATATATTAATCTGCTTGAAAACTATGAAACAGATGGCTGTATGACTCCTCCATCTGAATTCTTTGCGATTCGCACAAAAGCGATTAAGATTTGCACGGATATTGCCGTAAGATCTCTGTTAACTCTTGGCGGAGGCGCTCTTTATAAAGGCGGACCAATGGAATTGTTCTTAAGGGATATCATCGCCGTTGCCACACATAAAACTTCTTTATACGAAGATGCGGTTGCTGCATATGGTCAGGAGTTATTTGGTTTTAACAGTGGAGTTAGAGGTTAAATTCGAAGGGTACGAATCATAGATAACAAGCTTTATAGAAATTTTTATCAGAGGAGGATTTTTAAAATGGATGATCGTCAGTTTCGCAGTGCAATGGGTAAGTTTGCCACAGGGGTAACCGTTATTGCAACAGAAGTAGAGGGAGACGTTCACGGAATGACAGCGAATGCGTTCATGTCTGTGTCGCTTGACCCAAAACTTATCGTTATTTCTATCGGAGAAAAGGCAAAAATCTTAAACAAAATAAAAGAAAGCAAGATTTTCACTGTGAATATCTTAGCCGCTGACCAGCAAGAGCTTTCGATGATTTTCGCTGGACAATTGAAGGAGCACAAGGAAGTGGTCTTTGACCGCCTTGATGGAAAGCCGGTATTATCTGGTGCCGTTGCACAAGTTGCATGTGAAGTATCAGCTGAACATGTTGAAGGGGACCACACCTTGTTTATTGGCAAAGTAACGGATATTCACCTTGAAGATGCAGAACCACTGATTTTTTATAATGGAAAGTACCGTTCATTAGTAGAAGTATTGCCTGTGACAATCTAAGGATGATGAGAGGAGACTGTTATGGAAACAATTCATGTAAACCGGAGTAATTTGGCAGAATGGCAGGAAAAGGCGAGGCCAAATGTGATGGCCCTTGGTTGTTTCGACGGTCTCCATCATGGACATTGTGCAGTCATCAATACCGCTTATCAAAAGGCAGGCGAAAAACAAGTGCCTTTAGCTGTCATGAGTTTCTTCCCACATCCGAAAACCGTTATCTCCAATGGGAAAATTCACGTCCATTATTTAATGCCGCTTGCGGAAAAAGAGGCGAAGCTTCGGAACCTGGGAGTCGATACGTTTTATATTGTTGAATTTGATAAAGAGTTTGCCGGATTATCACCAGAACAGTTTGTTACGCAATACTTGAATGGTCTTGGTGTCGTTCATGCAGTCGCAGGATTTGATTTTTCATATGGCTCTCGTGGTGCGGGTAATTTGGAACGGTTAAAACAGGACTCAGGCGGACGAATTGATGTCACCAAGGTAGCAAAGGTAGAGCTCCGGGGCGAGAAAATAAGTTCCACCTGTATTCGTGATCGGCTGTTAAACGGGAAGGTTGCAGAACTGCACGATTTACTCGGTCGATTCTATGAAACTCCATGCGAATGGGATGAAATATCATTCACACTTTACCCCTATTATACTCTTCCAGGTCCAGGAAGCTATAAGGTTACCATAAAAAATGAAAGAGGTTCTTTTCAAACAAAAGTAGCAGTAATGAATGATGGTACAACGCTCAAATGTATCGATGTTATGCCTTTATTTTTAAAGGGGAAACTATCCATTATTTGGCATAAAGAAATAGCTGAGTCTAGGAAATTAAGGATATCTTAAAAAAGGAGAGGATCAAATGGCTAAAATTATTGCAGGCGTCGCAATGTCGCATAGTCCGATGATCATGACAAATGAAGCGGGAGGCGGAGATAAAGGACAGCACTTCCTCCAAACTGCGTCTGAAATGAAAAAGGTAATCGAAGATTCAGGAGCAGACGTGATTGTATTGATATCGGATGATCATTTCAATAGTTATTTCTACGACCAAATGCCTGCATTTACCATTGGGATAGGCGAATGTGAAGGCTGGGGAGACTGGCAGCTGCCGAAATACCATATCCCTGTGCAAGAAGACTTAGCGAAGCATATCCTTCACACCGGTTTAGAAAGCAATGTTGATTTTGCCTTTACGTTAAAAATGAAAGTCGATCATGGCCATACACAAGGAATTTACTTCTTAAATCCAGATTTAAAAATTCCAGTGGTTCCAATAGCTGTGAATACGTCGGCGCCGCCGCTGCCAACGATGGACCGCTGTTTCCAAGTCGGCGAAGTGATTCGTAAAGCGATTGAGTCATGGGATAAAGATCTTAAGGTTGCGATTGTCGCTTCGGGTGGTTTATCTCACTGGGTGCCGATTCCAAAGATTGAGAGTGAAAAACCAGAAGACCAATCCTTGATACAAGTCTTAAAAAATGGCCGTCAGGAAATAGACCAGCTTGATGAATATTTAAAGTTACGGGAAACAAATGTCACACGAATTAAATCAGGGCCCGTTAATGAACAAATGGACCGTGAATTTTTACGATTGATTACCGAGAAGGAATTTACTGCATTAAGAAACTGGAGTGCGGATTATATTGAGGAGCATTTAGGTAATGGCGGTCAGGAAATTCACAACTGGCTGGTCCTGCTTGGTGTACTGCAAAGCTTTGATGCAAGTGTCGCATGCTATGAGCCAATTCCGGAATGGGTAACGGGTATGGCGATTGTTCAGTTTAGTCAGCCGGTTGACCAAAATCATCCTGAACAAGCATCTGAAGACAAAGTAAGCATTTAAGGTTAGCAGCGGGAACCACTCTCGAAATTGAAAGGTTCAACAACATCAGTGATGGAAAAGGTAGAACACCACTATGTAACTATTATTTTTAAAAAGGGGAGATTTAAATGACAATCTGGACAGACTTAGCTGATTTGGAATATAAACTCTATTATGTTAATGCAAGCGATATTAAAACGAGAGTACTAGAAGCTGGAACAGGAGAGCCCTTGATTTTGCTTCATGGTACGGGTGGCCATATTGAGGCTTATGCCCGAAACATTCGAGGGTTAAGTGAACATTTCCGTGTGATTTGCATCGATATGGTTGGACATGGCTATACCGCTAAACCAGATCGCCCATACGGAATTGATTATTATAGCGAGCATTTATTGGGTGTTATTCAAGCATTAGGGTTATCAAAGGTATATCTTTCAGGTGAATCATTAGGTGGCTGGGTCGCTGCCTGGTTTGCAGCTGAACATCCAGAGTATGTGAAAGCAATGGTGTTAAACACGCCAGGCAACGTTAATAACAAACCTGAAGTTATGCAAAAGCTGAAGGACTCCACGTTAAAAGCGGTTCTTGAAGCCAACTATGAAAATGTAAAAACAAGACTTCAGTGGTTAATGTATGATAAGAGCCAAGTAAACGATGAACTAATTGAATCTCGTTACAAAATCTATACACAGCCATCTTACCAAGAGGCCGTTCATCATATCGTCTGCCTGCAGGATATTGAAGTTAGAAAGCTGTACAGCTGGGATCCATCATGGTGCGGTAAAATCAATGTTCCGACATTGTTAGCATGGACAGACCATGATCCAACTTCAACCGTTGAAGAAGCCAAACCGATTCAGGATATGATTCCAAATAGTGAGTTGGTTGTCATCAAAGATGCCGGACACTGGCCGCAGTGGGAGAAACCTGAAGAGTTTAACACTGTATTAATAGACTTCTTATTGAAAAATGGAAAAGAAGCTGCTAATCAAAACGACGCATCCTTGGTAACAAAATAATAAGACGACACTTTGAGAGCGCTATTGATTGATTCATAGGTTAACAGTTTTTGAATCTATGAAATAGTGCTTTATTTTTTTACAAAAGGAGTTTTTACTATGAGCAATCAAGTCATTCATCGTGTTCAACATGTATATGAGCTTTTGCAGCAGGCAGAAGCTGCTAAGCAATCCATTACACCACTTACTGATTTGTATCAAGAATTATCCGTTGATGAGGCGTATCAAGTCCAACTTCTCGCAATTAATGAGAAGGTTGGAGATGGACAGCGTATTGTTGGGAAAAAAATTGGGCTAACCTCTGTTGCCATGCAGCAGCTGTTAGGTGTGGATCAACCAGATTACGGCCATCTATTGGATTCTATGGAAGTAAGTAATAACGGGATCATCAGCTTAGATGCCATGTTCCAGCCAAAGGTAGAAGGCGAGATTGCCTTTGTTCTCAGCAAGGATTTGAAAGGTCCATCTGTAACTATTGAGGATGTCCTAGATGCGACAGAGTATATAGCCCCAGCCTTAGAAATCGTCGACAGCCGGATAACCGACTGGAAGATTACCTTAGCAGACACGATTGCCGATAATGCATCAAGCGGATTGTTTGTTATTGGTGAGGAGCGATTCTCGTTAACGGATATTGACTTACCATCGATTGAAATGAATTTGTTTAAAAATGGTGTACTGATCAATACAGGATATGGTTCAGATGTACTAGGCCATCCTGCCAAATGTGTGGCCTGGCTGGCAAATAAGTTATCCGAATACCAGGTTGTTTTGAAAGCAGGAGAAGTGATTTTATCAGGGGCATTATCTGCAGCAGTAGTGGCCGAAAAAGGGGATCGGTTCACTGCTGGATTTTCACATATTGGTAAGGTGGAAGTTACATTTAAGTAATGACCTAAAAGGACTTTTTCATTGATGGGGTGGAAAGGACTTGAAGTCAAACTGGTATCATTCTATGAAAACGAACGAGGGAAAAAGGGAGAAATTTCAAGGAGGTCCTTATATGGAGCAAAAGAAAAGTGCAGTATCAAAAAAAACATGGGTGATCATCTTCCTGTTATTTTTATTAACGGTCATTAGTAATGCAGATAAGGCGATTATTGGGTTTGCCTCAGTATCAATTATCAAGGAATTAGGATTATCGCCAGAGCAATGGGGAGTTGTCGGGAGTGCTTTCTTCTTACTATATTCGCTTTCAGCTGTTTTAGGCGGCAGTCTTGCGGATAAATTTGGAGCGAAAAAAGTCATTGCTGGTATGGTCGCAATTTGGTCCATCGTTCAATTCTCAACGATCTTTGTCAGCAGCTTTACTTATTTATTGGTAACAAGAATCATATTAGGGGCTGGGGAAGGACCTTCCTACGCTTTAGCGATGACAGCTGCCTCAAAGTATCTTCCAAAGGAAAAATTGGGGATTGGATTAACCTTGGTTTCAGTGGGCGGACCGCTTGGTGTCGCCATTTCAGCGCCGGTCTTAATGCATCTCATCATGAGTTATGGATGGCGCTCGGCGTTTATCTCAACTGGAGTAGTAGGCTTTATTTGGATTATCGTGTGGTTATGGATCGCAAAAGAGAAAGCGGTTACAGATACTGAGTTGGTTGTAGCAAAAGGCAGTGCCCAGTTATCCACTATCCAAAACGAAACAAAATTCACCTCTGCCTTGTTTTCAAAAAATTTCATCTTCGTTGCCTTATGTGGTTTTGCCACTTATTGGTCCTTTACGATTGGGCTGAACTGGCTTCCCAATTATTTGGAAAATGTCCGCCACCTCAGCGAAGGTACGTTAAAAATTGTCGTCGCATTGCCTTGGATTATGATTACTCTTTCGCAAATTACCTTTTCAACCCTTTCTGACCGACTTTATCATAAGACGAAAAGTATGGTAAAGGGACGGATTTTTGTCCTTGGACCAGTAATGTTAGCTGGAGCAGTCAGCTACTTTTTCGGAGCAATGGTTAGCTCTAATCTTCTTGCCATTGTATTATTATCACTTGGGTTAACATTTGGATGTATTACCTTGGTTATGGGACCAGCGATTCTAGTAGATTTGGTTGCACCTAAACATCAAGGTAAAATTCAAGGGTGGTTTATGGCGATTACTTCATTGGGTGGGATTGTTGGACCCTATGTAACAGGTTATTTCATTGAACACTCAGCAAGTCCAGCCGTTGGATTCCAGTATGCGTTCCAGTTATGCGGGCTAATCCTTCTTGTTTTCGGTGGACTAGTTTGGCTGGCCGTCCGTCCTAAAAAGATTGAAAATTCCGACCTATCAAATGCAAATACATCAAATGTCATGTGAAATATAGTAAAATGCACAAAAAGCGAACAGTGCCTGGCACTGTTCGCTTTTTATACGAATCGATTGCGACCCGCTAACATCCCAAATACCATAACGACTAAAGAAATAAGGATGAGTGCACTAAGTGGAACTGTCCATAAATGGGTCTGATCAAATAAATATCCAATAAAAAAGGGGCCCGCTGCTGCAAGGATATATCCAGTTGATTGTGCCATTCCAGATAACTCTGCAGCCTGGCTGGCATTCTTGGTGCGAAGTCCAATATAGGTTAGAGATAATGGAAAGATTCCTCCCAAAGCCATCCCAATGAAAATAATGCTAGCAATTAAAATGGGATAGGATGAGCCCAACAGTAAACCTCCATAACCAATAATTGAGCATAGGCTTAACAGGAATGCGATCCATTTTTGTGATTGAAAACGTCCTGCAATGACAGGGATGAAGAAACTGAAGGGTAGTCCGACTATTTGGGTGATTGAAAGCAGCCATCCTGCTTTCTCCATACTCATTCCTTGACTATGCAGGATTTCTGGTAACCAAGAAATCGTTACATAAAATAAAAAAGACTGAAACCCCATAAAAATGGCGATTTGCCACGCAAGTGGTGAACGCCAGATTTGATTAGATTTAGAACTAAGCCTTTTTATATCTGTTTGACTTCCATGATTATATTTGAAAAGAAAGGCCCACACCAAGATAGCTAGCACGATCGGAATACACCAAACAATTAAAGCTCCCTGCCAGCCAAGGTGCATGCCGTCTGCTAAAGGAACACTAACTCCTGATGCTAATGAGGCAAACAATCCCATTGAGGTAGAATAAACACTTGTCATAAGACCGAAGTGCTGTGGGAATTTGTCCTTTGCGATGGCTGGTAAAAGAACATTGCCAACGGCTATACCCACTCCAATAAAAAGAGTCCCCTTAAAAAGGAAAAACGTCATTGGGATGGATCTTAGACCTATACCGATTAATAGAGTGAACAAACCTATAAGCAAAGTCACCTCATTTGTTAATCGATTGGCGAGCTTTGGTACGATGGGTGACATGATGGAAAAAACAAGTAATGGCAAACTCATTAATAAACCTGTACTCCAATGTGCTAGTCCTACATCTTCCTGAATCATTCCAACTAACGGCCCTAATGATGTGATGGCGGGGCGCAAATTAAATGCTACTAGTATAATCCCCGTAACGAGCCAAAATACATAGGTCGATTTTGTTTGAGTATATGATTTTAGTAACTCCACTAATAGAACCTCCCACTCTTAAAACAAACTTTTTAAAGTATATCATAGTGAACAGAGAAGGAGTTAAATGTAACAGAGCTACTTCCATATTTTTCAGAAGAAGGGCCCCAATTTTACAATCTGTGCTAAAAAGGAAGAAAAGAAGAAAGGAAGGAAGGGAAGTTTCACACGACAAGATTAATTTCATTAGACCGAAAAAGAAACAATCGAGTCATGGATTTTTTACATAAGGCTAGTGCAAAAGTGGTGGAGATTGCTCAAGAAAGAACCATTGATACAATCATCAATGGAAAAAATGAGGGTTGGAAGATGGAGGTTGATATGCAAAAGACCACTAAACAAGCCTTCATACAAATATGCCACTTTCATAGAAATGATTCGATACAAAGCAGAACGACATGGAATTCAAGTCATTAACCGAGAAGAAAGCTAGATAAAAGTTTAGCGGTAAGCACCTTACAAGTTCTTGCCTATTAAAACCTCATCCAGAGAAATGACTCTATGATGTAACTCTTCATTCGAATCTAAAACTCCTATTACCATTTGATTGTCTTCTGTTATTGTGGCATATCTGAAATGTTTATCCCCGTTAATGAGTAAAGCAGTTACCTGTTTTGCCTCCATCTTGGCAAAGACATTTTCTGTGTACTCAAGTGGTAGAAAATCATCCAATCCTTCTGTTGGTCGACCAACCCATTTAAACAGGAAATCTTTAATTGCAAATTGCTCAATCATCGATAAATTTTTCTTGAATGTTAGCTTATCCACAGTTACTGTTTTCACTTTAATCACTCCTCAAATAGTAAATAAAGTTTATACTTTCAAATGCCTAACATCAACTGTATTACAGTGACAGAATATTTACATTTTGATTTCGGGTTATTTCAAATAAGGAATTAGATAAATCATTTTTTTAATAATTGCCACTGGATTTACTTGATGAAGCTCATATTTGCTATGGTTAGTTTCTAATTAAGCTAACAATGGTTTTCTTCCATTTTTAAATTTTTATAAGCCGAAAAAATACAAGTTTTTATTCACCACTTGTACATTTTCGGCTTATTTTCATTCAATAAATATACTGCCATAACCAGCATTTTCTAATTACCAATAATAAATATTATGCGGATTGCTTTTGGTTTCTTCTTGCGCGACTTTCCTTTTTATTTGATTTTGATTTTCCTCTTGATTTAGACACTCTAAATAATAGTACAAATCCCGCACTCAACAATAAAGCCCATACTAGTGCGAATTTATTACCACTTAAATATATACCTATACTAGGTATCAACAGAAGTACGATGCTTTTCAGATAATAATTTACTTTAGGATTAATGACGATGAAAACTGATATCATAACAAGCAACGAAGTTTTGATATTATTCCCCATAAAGGAGTGATTAGTGTAATTAACGTAAAAGTAATACCCAAACGCTCCTAAAATTGCTAATAAGGAAAGATAAAATCTCATAAACGAACTTTTATAAAACAGAATCCAAACGGCAATTAAATTAATACCTGCACATATTCCTAGTACAAATAATGTATGATAAAACGTAAAATTACCAATAGGATCTTTCATAAAATTCCAAATGAAATTGAAGTTGTAACAAACAGCTGCTACTACAAATATCTTAAAGACTAGTTTTAATGAGATCATCCTCCCTTTCTTTTTCTTATTTGAGGATCTGGATCTGGATGGTGAATCTACTCTCGCTTCGCCATCTTCATCTTCATCTACTTTTTTCTTTTTCCATCCCATAATCCATTGTTTAAATCCTCTTTCTTCCGGTTCCTCTTCTGTTTTTTGTCTAGTAGCGTAATCTCTTTCTTTATATTCTTCATCATCAACTTTTTCTAATTGTTGGTTCGAATTTGAATGAAAATCCAATGTTTATTCACCTCAAAAATATTTTTTAATTATTATAAAATTATTTAGATATAAGTAGTAATTTCTAAGCTCCTTTTTTAATAGAACGTTCCCTCAAGTGTACCACTATTAAATTAGTTTACCAGATACACTTTTTTCTACGGCTTACAAAAGGGTACATTAATTAAAAAATGAAAATAACACATTCTATTATGAGTTGAGGACATATGTCCTATTCAAACTACTTGGAAATAGCCTTTAATATAGTAGAGAAATCTAAATTAGGGGAGAAAACAATGAAGGGGATTATCTTTGCATTATTAGGCGGGGCATTTATTACCCTACAAGGGATTGCCAATACACGGATTAGTGAAGACATTGGCACGTGGCAAGCAGCAACTATTACCCAGTTCACTGGTTTTATAATGGCTCTCATTATCTTCATGTTCGTTCGAGACGGAAAAGGGCAAGGCTTCAAACAAGTGAAGCCATTATATTTGATTGGGGGCGCCTTTGCAGCGATTGTTATTTTCAGTAATGTCACCTCTATTCAGAGAATCGGTGTGACCCTTAGTATTTCGGCGATCCTGATAGCACAGCTTACGCTGACATTTATCATAGACAGTTACGGATGGTTTGGTCTGGAAAAGCAGAAGATGAAGCTGCCACAGTTTATCGGCATTGGGATGATGATCGTTGGTGTGGTGATACTAAGGTCTTAATAAGTGTCTTTTGGAATGTAGAAGGTGAAAGGCGGAGGGTGAAAAAGAGTGAAAGAACTGAATGATCAGGAGCAATTGGACGCGTATATCCAGACATATCAACTAGAATCGATCTTTCATGAATCATTAATTCCCCATTTGTCGCTGTACAGCTTTGAGCAAGGCGAGCTCATTTGTTCCCAGGGTGAAGCATCACAGTATTTGTATGTACTAGTAAAAGGGAAGGTTAAAATCTACACCAGCTCGCCAGAAGGTAATACACTCATTCTTTCTTTTAAGAAACCGCTTGAAGTGATCGGCGATATTGAGTATGTACGGGGCATTGACATTATTAACACAGTTGAGGCGGTATCGCCTGTTTGGATGATTGGTATTCACCATCGTTGGTTAAAGAAATATGGAAGTGACCATGCACCGCTCCTGCAATTTTTATTGGATATTATTACGAGGAAGTTCCAACTGAAAAACCATTCGATGAGCTTTAATATCATGTATCCCGTAGAGGTGCGCTTGGCTAGTTACCTATTGTCTGTATCCTTTGATGAATCCGATTCACTTAATAAAAACCAACTTAGCATCAGTATCAAGGATGCCGCCAATTTAATTGGCACGAGCTATCGTCATTTAAATCGGGTCATCACACAATTTTGTGAAGATGGTCTAATTGAGCGTAATCGAGGTTCCATTTTAGTTAAGGACAGGAATGGATTAAGGGATCTCGCCGGGGGTAATATTTACGAATAGCCTTAAAAAATATCAACACAAGGGAGAGAAATCGGATGATTCTAGGATTATTGTTTGCGATTATTGCCGGTTCGCTGGTAGCTTTGCAAAATATTTTTAACAGTAAAGTTAATGAACGGGCGGGATCTTGGGCAACGACTACCTTAGTATTAGGGATGGGATTCTTTGCTTCATTGACGTTTGGGCTCCTCTTTGAAGGGGGAAAGTTATTTCACTTACAAAATATGCAGACTTGGTACTGGTTCAGCGGTCTGATCGGAGTGGGAGTGGTTGTTTGTCTCGTTCAAGGGATCAAGCGGCTGGGACCAACCTATGCCATCGCTATCGCACTGACATCACAGCTCGTGGTTGCTCTATTAGGGGACACATTAGGCTGGCTAGGTCTGAATAAGGTTCCGTTTACTTTCAATCAGTTGGTCGGTGTGCTGGTTATTGTCGGCGGGATTGTCGTATTTAAATTTGGCGGCAGCGGTGAGGGTCATAAGGTACCAAAACTCACTTGGCCTTTTGCGAAAGGGAATAAAATATCTGAACTTCAAAAGTAGTTAAAGAGGGGTACAACTAAACAAACGTTTGAAACAAACCAAAGAAAGAATGAACTTGTGGATAAGGTGGTCCAACTTGCAGATAGATCAATTCCATTTGCGAAATGCCCAAAATAAGCCGTTCCTGTACAGGAACGGCTTATTTTGTTTGATCATACCATCTCCAAAAAAAGCAAGAAAATATTAATTATTAAAAAAATATTTTTTTATTTTAGACTTTTTGTAGTTTTTTGTGTAATCAAGTAGGTTTGCTAATAAAGTAAAAAACAGAGCCTGCAAAGTGTTCTGATTAAGATACAAAACATGCTTACACAAATAAGGGGGAGTTTTTCTATGAAAAGATTTGGGTTGGCTACACAAATATTTATTGCTCTTATACTCGGGATTATCGTTGGTGTCATTTTTTACGGTAACGAGACAGCGATAGCCATTTTAGGTCCTATGGGGGACATTTTTATCCATCTGATTAAGATGATAGTAGTGCCAATTGTCATCGCTGCATTAATCGTATCAATTGCCGGTGTGGGCGACATCAAAAAATTAGGAAAGTTAGGCGGAAAAACTCTTCTTTATTTTGAAAGCGTTACAACTTTAGCTATTGCGATTGGATTATTGGCGGCAAATCTATTTCAGCCGGGGGCTGGTGTAGATACAAGCAGTCTTAAGGCAAATGACATTTCAAAGTATGAAGAAACAATGGAAACGACTGGAGCTCCGAGTGTAGCAGATACGATTGTACATCTTGTTCCGACAAACGTATTTGAATCTATCACTAAAGGTGATTTACTTCCAATTATTTTCTTTATTGTTTTCTTAGGATTGGGAATTGCAGCAATAGGAGAAAAAGGAAAGCCTGTTCTGACATTTTTTGAAGGTATATTAGAAGCAATGTTTTGGGTAACGAATCTTATTATGAAATTTGCTCCTGTTGGAGTATTTGCACTCATTGGGGTGAACGTTGCAAAATTTGGCGCTGCCTCGTTACTTCCTTTGGGAAAACTGGTGCTGGCTGTTTACGTAACAATGGTATTTTTTGTCCTCGTTGTTCTTGGTGTTATTGCGAAAATCTCTGGGACAAGCATTTTTCTTCTCATGAAGGTACTTAAAGATGAGTTGATTCTGGCGTTTACAACCGCAAGCTCTGAAGCCGTTTTACCAAGAATTATGGATAAGATGGAGAAGTTTGGCTGCCCAAAATCAATCACTTCCTTTGTCATCCCGACTGGCTATACCTTTAACCTGGATGGCTCATCCATCTATCAGGCTCTTGCTTCACTTTTCGTAGCACAAATGTATGGAATTCATTTATCCATCATGCAGCAAATTACGTTGCTGCTTGTGTTAATGCTTACATCAAAAGGAATGGCTGGTGTTCCTGGTGCGTCGTTTGTGGTCATTTTAACCACACTTGGTACAATGGGACTTCCTTTAGAAGGCGTTGCTTTCATTGCAGGTATTGATCGTATTTTGGATATGATTAGGACGGCAGTTAACGTACTGGGAAATTCATTGGCGACAATCGTGATGTCAAAATGGGAAGGACAATTTGACCAAGAAAAAGCAAATCAATATGTGGACTCCTTTAAAGAGTCTAAAGAGTCTAAAGAGTCAAATGTAGCATAATTTTATTGAGCATAGGAGGGAATATCATGTTAGCTTCCAAGGAAAGTACTCAAGTACGAATAGAAAAGGACTTTTTAGGATCAAAAGAAATCCCGGCAGATGCTTATTACGGCATACAAACACTAAGGGCAGTTGAAAATTTCCCGATTACTGGCTATCGTGTTCATGAGCAGTTAGTTAAAGCATTGGCTATTGTCAAAAAAGCGGCTGCTTTAGCCAATATGGATACAACACGTTTATATGATGGAATCGGCAAGGTCATTGTACAGGCAGCAGATGAAATTATAGAAGGTAAGTGGCATGAACACTTTATCGTGGACCCCATTCAAGGTGGCGCAGGAACATCGATGAATATGAACATGAATGAAATCATTGCTAACCGTGCACTTGAATTACTTGGGAAAGAAAAAGGCGAGTACAAGCATGTGAGTCCGAATAGTCATGTGAATATGTCTCAATCTACAAATGATGCGTTTCCGACCGCGATCCATATTGCTACACTTCAGTTAATGGAAAAGCTATTGGATAAGATGCATCAAATGCTGGCCGTTTTTAAACAGAAAGCGCAGCAATTTGATCATGTAATTAAAATGGGACGAACCCATCTTCAGGATGCCGTTCCAATCCGTCTTGGCCAGGAGTTTGAAGCCTACAGCCGTGTCCTAGAGCGCGATATAAAACGGATCCAGCAATCACGTCAGCATTTATATGAAATCAATATGGGGGCAACGGCAGTGGGTACAGGTTTAAATGCAGATCCCCGTTATATCGAAAATGTGGTTAAGCACATAGCCGCTATTTCCGAATTGCCGCTTTTTGGGGCTGAACATCTTGTCGATGCCACTCAAAATACGGATGCTTACACGGAGGTATCGGCCGCACTGAAAGTATGTATGATGAACATGTCCAAAATCGCCAATGATTTAAGGTTAATGGCATCAGGTCCCCGTGCAGGACTTGGGGAAATCACCTTACCAGCCCGTCAGCCTGGTTCATCTATTATGCCGGGGAAGGTGAACCCGGTCATGGCGGAGCTGATCAACCAGGTTGCCTTTCAAGTTATTGGCAATGATCATACCATTTGCCTGGCTTCCGAAGCAGGACAGCTTGAATTAAATGTAATGGAACCTGTGCTTGTCTTTAACTTGCTTGAATCAATCAGCATCATGAACAATGCATTCCGTACGTTTACGGATTACTGCCTGGCAGGGATTGAAGCAAATACGGAACAGTTAAAAGAATATGTTCAAAAAAGTGTGGGAGTCATTACGGCTGTTAATCCCCATATTGGATATGAAGTAGCAGCGCGTATTGCAAGAGAGGCAATTTTAACGGGTAAACCAGTACGTGAATTATGCTTGCAATATGATGTATTGACAGAGGAAGAGCTTGATCTGATTTTAAACCCTTACGAAATGACAAACCCAGGCATTTCCGGAGCATCGCTTTTGGACAGAGGATAAACTTTATCTTTTAACAACGAAGTTGTCTTTTGTTTTTCACCATTGTATACTTTTCTAAACCTCATAACGAATTCAATATAGGTGGTATTTGCCTGTGTTGGATTCGTTATTTATGTTTATATCTGTTTAAAATCTTAGGAAGTGAATCGTTTGAAAATCAATCAATTGTTTGAGAGGAATTTATATACTTTCATTTTTGTTATAGTTGCTGTTCCGTTAGCGGGAGAGCTAAAATTTTATCCTTTTCATGATACCTTCCGTGTTAGTCTGGGTACGCCCATTATATTCTTTTCACTATTATTTTTGCGGGGCATTTCACCTATTTTACTAGGTATTGGCACAGCGCTGTCTATTTTTTCCTTTCGGGTAGGATTGGACTGGCTTACACAGGATCATTTCGATTTGTTCGCTTCCGTACAAACACGCTATCCTTCCTCCCTTTATTATTTTGCGTTCGTGTTCCTGTTTTACTTATTAAAAATAAATCAGTTCCACAACCGTCCTTGGATTATAGGAGTATTAGGCATTACCATTGAAATCATAGCCAGTTTAACGGAACTGATGTTTCGGCATGTGGCTGTTGGAGACTATTTGACTTTGTCAAAACTAGTCCAGATCTTTATCATAGCCATTTTCCGAAGCTTTTTTGTGCTTTCCTTCTTTAGTATGATGAAGTTATATGAAGGGAAAATAAGAGAGAGGCAAATTCGTCAAAAGAATCAGTATTTATTAATGTTGTTATCCAATTTGTATGTGGAATCCGTTCAGCTAAAAAAAGTATTGCAAAACGCGGAAAATACTACAATCACATCGTACGATTTATATCGGGACTTAAATAATCATATGAAACAAACAGGAATTTCCTTGGAGGAATTTAGCAAAAGGGCTTTACGGATTGCTGGAGAAGTACATGATATAAAAAAAGACAATCAACGGATTTTTGCAGGACTATTCAAGTTGATTGAAGATGAAAAGTTTTCAGATTACATGGATATACATGAACTTGTCCTGATCATTATTAGAACAAATGAAAAATACGCAAGCTCATTAGGAAAGAAGATTGAATTTCGCTATAAAATTAATGGTGAACATCCGGAATATCATGCATATCTCGTTTTATCGTTGATCAATAATTTAGTGGCAAATGCGGTAGAAGCTATTAAGGAGAAAGGAACAATAGCTATTTATTTAAAGCTGGTAAATCAGTTTGTATGGTTTCAAGTAGAGGATAATGGTCCCGGAGTTCCCGAAAAGTATAAAAGCTTGATTTTTAAACCAGGGTATACTTTAAAATTTGATCAGGCAGGCACGCCATCAACAGGTATTGGTCTTTCCTATGTACAAGAAATTACCGAAGAACTTGGGGGATGTGTTGATCTCCAAAATACTGTAGAAAATTCGGGAGCACTTTTTACCATAAAAATTCCGTTATATAGCCTAGTTGAAAGAGGGTAAACTTTATGAATTTTTATATCGTTGATGATGATGAGGTGCATCGTTCCATGCTGGCACAAATAATCGAGGATGAGGATCTGGGAGATATTATCGGAGAAGCCGAAGATGGCTTCATGCTCGAAAAAAACTTAATGATCCTTAAGTATGTGGATATTCTATTTATCGATTTGTTAATGCCTGTTTGTGATGGACTTGAAACCATTCGCCGCTTAAAAGGGGAATTCTTAGGTAAAATTATTATGATTTCACAAGTGGAATCAAAAGAATTAATAGGTGAAGCCTATTCCCTTGGTGTTGAGTACTATATTTCAAAACCAATTAATCGCATTGAAGTGTTAAGCGTTATTCGAAAAGTAATGGAGCGAATCCAGTTAGAAAAGTCGATTTCAGAGATTCAAAAATCATTAAATACCGTGTTTAATTTACAGCAGCCAAAACAGGAAACGGCAAATGTATTGAAGAAAACTAGTATTGTAACGGCTGGAGAGTTTCTCTTATCTGAATTAGGTATCTTAGGTGAAAACGGCAGCAAAGATTTACTGGATATCCTCCAATATTTAGATCAATATGAACAACATCATACGTTCGAACAATTTCCTCCGCTTAAAGAGATTTTTGTGCAAATTACTTTAAGAAAGCTTGGGACGCCCGCGGCACAAATTGATATCCAGCGGGAAGTAAAAGCCTCTGAACAACGGGTACGAAGAACGATTTACCAATCGTTAAATCATTTAGCTTCGCTCGGTTTATCAGATTTCTCCAACGCTAAGTTCGAAAATTATGCTTCTAAGTTTTTTGATTTTACGATTGTACGCAAGAAGATGACAGAATTACAAAAGAATCCTAAAGCTACTGCTTCCAGTACACGAATTAATACGAAAAAATTTATTCAAGTTCTTTATTTCGAATCGAAGAGGCTCATTCAAGAGGATTAATTGCAGAACTCTAAAATGGCCTTTTTTTCTTTTTTATGTGCTTCTGGCTATAGATGAAGGCACCCCAAATTGGAACTTTAAATTATTAACAAATAAAGGTTACCTCTCCCTCCTGCTTACCTGTCATATGTAGAGTGATTTCCAGTTAAATTTATAATATATCAAATATTCAGTAATGGGTATAAATTACCTTTGTTAGTTTTTGTAGTGTTTTGTCGTTCTATGTATATCAACTCTTATATTACGAATAGGGAATCATTTATTTAAATGGTCAAAAGAAATTGTATAAAATGTTAACGATCAAAGAGGAAAATGGGAGTCACTTCTTCCCTTGCCCATTCATAGACAAGTAGTTTTGGAGGAATTAGATATGATTAGCAAACAAATTATTCGAACATTGATGGTAGAAACACCTTCCTTCCCCGGTAATCTCGGGAAAGTAGCAACGACAATTGGTCTTGCAGGTGGAGATATAGGGGAAATAGAAACGGTAAAGGTAGGTCCAAATTACACAATACGTAATATTACTGTTCAGGTCGATCATGAGGAGCAGATAGAAGAATTGGCAGACGCTCTCTCCCGGTTAGACGGGGGAATTCATCTTCATGCTGTTTCAGATGAAGTCCTTCATGCACATGAAGGAGGGAAAATTCATATGAAAAGTAAAGTGAATCTTCAAACATTAGCTGATTTAAGAAGAGTTTATACACCAGGTGTGGCCGATGTTTGCCGAATTATCGAGGCAGAACCGGATAAAGCAAAAATTTATACGAGTATTGGTAATTCGGTAGCGATCGTTACTGACGGAACCGCGATTCTTGGCCTGGGAGACATCGGCCCTGTTGCCGGAATGCCAGTTATGGAGGGGAAGGCTGTTCTCTTCGACCAATTAGCCGGTATTAATGGGATTCCGATTCTTCTTAATACGAAAGACCCGGATGAGATTGTACGGACAGTGAAAAATATTGCTCCGGGTTATAGTGGTATTTTACTCGAAGATATAGGGTCTCCACACTGTTTCGAGGTCGAAGAACGACTTAAGAAGGAGCTGGATATTCCGGTAATGCATGATGATCAGCATGGAACGGCTGTCGTTACCCTGGCTGCCACGATATCAGCGTGTAGAAGTGCCGGTATTGACTTGAAAAATGCACAAGTTGGCCAGATTGGCCTTGGAGCAGCAGGGTTGGCGATTTCTCGAATGCTTATGGCATACGGAGTAAAGGCTGTATTTGGAGCAGATTTATCTCCGGATGCGAAGGCGAGGTTAGAGAACTATGGCGGTCATCCCGTTGATAGCATTGAACTATTAATGAGGAACTGTGATATCGTTATCGCCACTACAGGTGTTCCTGGACTGATTCAACAGCAATGGGTACGCCCAGGGCAGGTGATTTTAGCATTATCAAACCCCAAACCGGAAATCGAACCGGAATTAGCCCTGCAGGCGGGAGCTGCATATGCGGCAGATGGCCGCTCTGTTAACAATGTTCTTGGATTTCCTGGTATTTTTCGAGGAGCTTTAAACGCGCAAGCTAGTAAAATCACCCATCCTATGCTAGTCGCTGCCGCTGAAGCGATCGCAGCATGTACTAAACTTGGAGATTTGGTTCCGCATCCTTTAGATTTACATGTTCATAAAATGGTGACCGAAGCGGTTGAAAGAGCGGCTGTTCAATCTAATAGGAAAGCAGAATTTACTAGCTTTTCAGGATAAGAGGAAGTCGATCAAAACTAGTTCAATATCATCAAAATTCACTTGCTAAGCGGAAGCTATTCAGCATTGCCCAAAGGGTTCATTGGGAAGTGAGCTATTTTTCGTAATTCAATGAAATTGTTTAACAACAGATGAAGGACGCTTTTGGCGTCCCTTTTCCATTTTAACCACTAATAGTTTATACAAAATTCTTCAAACCCTTTAATAGACCTTATCCCCATTAAAGATTGAATTCTTAACAACCACATAATCTACATTACGGATGGCTGCTAACTTATTTCCTCCTGCGTAAGAAATAGAGGATTGAAGGTCTTGCTCCATTTCTATCAAAGTTTCTTTTAAAGAGCCTTTGTACTCAACAAACATTTTTTTGCCTTCTACATTTTTCTTTTCCCCTTTTTGAAATTCCGAGGCAGAACCAAAGTATTCTTTATAACACTTACCATCTTTCTCGATCGTTTCACCTGGGGATTCTTCATGCCCAGCAAATAAGGAGCCAATCATCACCATGGTTGCCCCGAAACGAATCGACTTGGCGATATCACCATGCGTGCGGATCCCTCCGTCGGCAATAATCGGCTTACTTGCTGCCTTTGCACACCAACGCAGTGCAGCTAATTGCCAGCCGCCTGTCCCAAATCCAGTCTTAATCTTAGTGATACATACCTTCCCAGGTCCGATCCCAACTTTCGTCGCATCCGCACCGGCATGCTCTAATTCTCTGACTGCTTCTGGAGTTCCAACATTTCCTGCAATCACAAAGCTGTTAGGTATGTACTTCTTAATATGCTGAATCATTTTAATAACCGCATTGGAATGACCATGTGCGATATCAATGGTTATGAATTCGGGTGAAATCTGTTCCTCCGCTAATTGTTGGATAAATTGGTACTCCTCCTCTTTAACTCCAACACTGATAGATGCCATTAACCCACGTGATTTCATATCTTTAATAAAAGATAATCGCTTACCTGGTTCAAAACGATGCATGATATAAAAGTAACCATTTTCCGCTAAGTAAATCGCGATCTTTTCGTCGATAATCGTCTGCATATTTGCTGTCACCACTGGCAGCTTAAATGTATGCCCGCCTAAGGATACTGTGGTATCACACTCAGAGCGGCTATTTACGACACTTTTTGCCGGAATCAATTGGATATCCTCATAATCAAATACATTTTCCATGATTTGCCTCCTTAAAAACAAACAGTAATTAGCTTAAATGTTCACTCAATGCAAAGATAGGGTTATCGGTTTCAATTGGTCTTATACATAGAGCTAATTCAATGATAGTCCTTTTTGGAATCAACTACACTGTTCAAATAATTTTTATACTTTTTTTAGGATTGGTTTAGAAGGGATTTATAATTCCCGGTTATGATAAATAACAGAAAGCGTTGGCTAGCCTAGTTTGGAGATGTATCTGGGTTCATTCTGTTCGAGAAAAAACAGATTTAAGGAGATTTGCTCATGTCGATTAAGACGAGACTACTGTTATCCTATATGGCCATGACCTTTATTCCTATCGTGTTGTTTGCCTTAATTGCAACTACGCTTGTTTTAGCTTTTTATAAGGATATGGCAGGAACCGGGGATGGTAAGGGGATGCCAGCCTTTTGGGAAATGGCCAATCAACGCCGAGACCTGATTGCAGGCGTGAAGTTTATGACAAAAACAGACCCTGATCGCTTCAACGACAACGAGTTCCTGAAAAGCACGGACGAACAATTGAATCGATTCCATTCAGGACTCGTGGTAATGAAGAATAATCAAGTTAGTTACAATTCCCCTTTCGTGAACAGTCTTGACCTAAAAACTGAGGTTCAGGAGCTGCAAACAAGTCAGTCTCAAAATCGTTGGGGAAAAAGTCGTTTTACTGTGGAAAAGTACAATATCACCTTTAGCAATCGCGTTTCCGGTACGGTATATATACTTTCTGATATATATCCTTTTTTCATGGAAGCAAAAAAGTTTTTCCCGATGCTGGTTTTGTCACTACTTCTGGTCATTGGACTAACCAATGGTGTTCTTACCATTTTAGTTTCCCGCAGTTTTATCAAACCTTTGTATACTTTAAAACATGCTGCGGATCAAATTAAAAAAGGGAATCTGGATTACGAGGTGAAGTTGGAACGCAAAGATGAAATCGGAGAATTGGGGGCTTCATTTGAAGAAATGCGTGCACGCTTGCTCGAGTCTATTGACCTTCAATTACAGTATGAAGAGAACCGGAAAGAACTCATTTCTAATATTTCACATGACCTAAAAACACCGATTACCGGAATTAAAGCTTGCGTTCAAGGCATTCAAGATGGTATCGCGGATACAGTTCCGAAAAGAAATAAATATATGAATATGATTGCGAAAAAGGCAGAAGATATGGATCATTTGATTGACGAATTGATGTTGTATTCTAAGCTTGATCTAAAACGACTGCCATTTCATGTGGAGCCAATGGACATTCAAGGGTATTTGCGGAATTTTATCGAAGAATTACGTCTCGACCCGCGAATGGAGGATATTAAGATTACGTTCTCTTCCGTCAGCGACAGACCGGTTCTCGTTATGGGAGACCATGAAAAGCTGAGCAGGGTAATGATGAATATAATCGACAACAGCTTAAAATATATGAACAAGCAACAAAAGGAAATTAAGGTGGAATTGTTCGACGACAAGGCAAAAGCAACGGTACACATTCGCGATAACGGTCCTGGAATTGACAGCGCAGAACTTCTCCATATTTTCAATCGATTTTACCGGGTAGATCCATCGAGGAATACAGATACAGGAGGCTCAGGACTCGGTCTTGCCATTGTCAAACAAATGGTGGAAGGGCAAGGAGGAAACGTTTGGGCCGAAAGTCAATTAGGGGAAGGGACCAGCATGTATTTTACGTTGCCAAAGATACAATCATGAGGGTGAGCACGAGTGAAACGAATTTTGATTATCGAGGACGATCAGGTCATTGTGGAAGTGGAAAAAGATTATTTAGAAGCAAGCGGCTTTGAAGTGGAGCTTGCTACAAGCGGGGATTTAGGTCTAAAAAAGGCCTTGGAAGAGGAATATGATTTGATCATTCTCGACCTTATGCTTCCCAATACAGATGGATTTGAAATCTGCAGGCACGTTCGACAAGCGAAAAACATCCCAATTTTAATGGTTTCCGCCAAAAAGGAAGAAATCGATAAAATACGCGGCCTCGGCCTCGGTGCAGATGATTATATGACCAAGCCCTTTAGTGTCGGCGAGCTGATCGCACGGGTCAAAGCGCATCTTGCCCGTTATGACCGGTTAATGACTGATAACTTGGGGAGACAAAAAGACGAAATTCAAATCAGAGGAATTCGTATGGATAAGTTATCTCGAAAAGTGTTCGTGAATGAAACGGAAATCCCGTTTACCTCGAAAGAGTTTGACCTATTACTATTTTTAGCCATACATCCGAACCGTGTGTTCAGAAAAGATGAGTTGTTTGAAAAAATCTGGGGACTGGATTCCATGGGAGACAACGCCACGGTAACAGTTTTTATTAGCAAATTACGTGAAAAAATTGAAACGAACCCATCCAATCCTCAATATATTGAGACGATTTGGGGTGTCGGGTATCGGTTTAATGTATAACAAGGGGTGAATGGTATGAGGAAATTGAATCTTACCCAGAGAAGATGGCTGATCATCTTACATTTATTATTTGCAGCGATCATGTTCGGGGTGGCCATTGTTTTTTTAATTTTGAGTATAACCGCGGCTAACACGAACGATGCTGGTGTGCTCAAGGCGTGTTATATAAGTATGCATATGCTAGCCCAGACATCGGTTCGTGCATCCACGATTGGCACGGTGGTAACGGGAATATTACTATCTGTGCTGACGCAGTGGGGATTGTTCAAATTTTACTGGATTATCGTCAAAGAAGGTTTGACGGTCCTCTCGATTCTATTGGGTCCTTTCGCAATGTATACCTTAACGCTAAAAGCGGTAACGTTGACAACTAGTGGAGGGCTAAACGCTCTTATGGATCCATCGTCCACAGTAAACAAGTGGCAGCTATGGATCGGAATTATCCTTCAGATTATTTCGCTTGGTGCGATGTTCGTGATTTCAGTTTTTAAACCATGGGGACAGCGAAAACAGAAAAAAGCATCGAACCTTGCTTGAAGATGAAGGGGAGAAGAGACATGATTAAGAAATTAGGAAAGAAAAAAGGGAACAGCAGAAGAGATTCGGTTGAATAGTCTGGAGTGTGTAAGTAGTGAAACCTAAAAAAAGTTGGTGGATTTTATTTATTATCTCATTAGGAGTCATCATTCCTTTTGTGGTTCCTTATTTAACACTAAATCCCGCCAATAGCCGAGTATCTATCACATCGGCTGGCATGCAATTTCCTTTGTTAGTTGCTCATATTGTAACGGCATGTGTGGCGTTACTATCCGGTTTTTTTCAATTCTTAGAACATTTTCGAATCAAAAAACCAAAAGTCCATCGCTATCTCGGAAGAGCGTATGTAGGCAGTGTATTAATTAGCGGAGTGCTTGGACTAGTATATGTTTCTTATATTGAAAATTTCGCGAAAGCCACTTCGTTTCTAGTCTTATCGCTCATCTGGCTATTTACCAGCTGGAAAGGATATCAAACCGCAATAAGAAAACAATTTGCAGATCATCACAAATGGATGATTCGAAGTTTTGGTGTCACGTTAGTAGCAGTAAGCGGCCGAATAGTGGTGCCAGTTTTGCTGCTAACCTATTACACGTTAAATGGCTTCTCCCTTCCTGATGGGAGAGAGAAGATGGTCGAGGAAGTTTTAAATGTAAATATATGGGTAGGGCTAATAGCTAATTTCATTGTCGTTGAGTGGGGAATCCTTCGTAAAGGTGTCAGGCACCATGTGAAAAATTCACATGGTGCCTGACACCTAAAACTAATAAATTGTTTGATTAGAATGTTGATAGAGTGTAAATAATCGAGAAAGAGGGATTTTTAGAAGGTTGATTGAAATATATTTAAAGGGGGCTGGTCCCCTGATGGTAAACTACAACAAGTGCGGATTGTCCCGTCCTACGGGCGGTATGTAATGGAAGTTGTTTTTAAAAGTGAACAGGAAAAGGAGATCAAACGATCCGAAAAACAATTAAATGAGTGGGTATTTGAGCCGAAACGAGTAATGGGTATTGATTTAGGAGTAGATAACCTGGCAACTATCATCGATAACACGGGGCTAAAGCCTCTGCTTATCAAGGGCAAATGGTTAAAATCGATCAATCAATACTATAACAAATTAAGAGCCAAATACATGAGTATCCTTCGAAATGGAAAAGGACCAAAGGAAGGGAAGTTTCACACGACAAGATTAATTTCCATTAGACCGAAAAAGAAACAATCGAGTCATGGATTTTTTACATATGGCCAGTGCAAAAGTGGTCGAGATTGCTCAAGAAAGAACCATTGATACAATCATCATAGGTAAAAATGAGGGTTGGAAGATGGAGGTTGATATGCAAAAGACTACAAAACAAACCTTCATACAAATCCCATATGCCACTTTCATAGGAATGATTCGATACAAAGCAGAACGACATGGAATTCAAGTCATTGTCGGAGAGAAAGCTATACCTCTAAATCTAGTTTCTTGAATCATGACCCGATTCCAACTTACGGGGAAGAGCACCAAACTAATTTTAGCGGGTATAGAAGCAGTCGAGCTTTTTACAAAATCAAAGGTTCTAAGATTTTGATCCATGCCGATGTGAATGGAGCTTTTAATATTGTCCGTAAACATACCAAGGATGTCTTCGAAGGACTGGAAAGAAAACAGTTCCTCCAATCCCCACGAAAAATAATCATCATGAAGAAAAGAAAGGCAAAGCTGAAGGCCCAGGCCTGATGTAGTAGAGGGACTTGTGGTAGCCCTTGTAAAGACAATGCGGCTTTAAAGCCTATTCTTTCGAAACCCCTAGCTTCAGCTATGGGGATACGCATTTAGAATATCGAATCCGGCATTTAATTTATAGTGGATTCCTTGAATTAAAAGGGATACCTAGATCGATGCGGCACTACAGTGTAAAATTACGAGAAAAATAGACCTGAAAAAAATTGTAAATTTTCCAATTATTGATTGACAGGGTAAATCCAAGGATGTTAATATCATATTAAGTAATCAGATAAGTATTATCGGAATTAAAAGCGATGAATCGAAATGCATTTGCACTTGTTAATAAAATAAACATAGTTAGCCAGTCAACTGGAGACACAAATTCAAGTGTCTTCTTTTTGTTTATAAAAATTCAAACACTAGTCGACTATTCGGATAGAGACTTCTCGCACCCATGAGAAGTCTCTTTTTTTATCTAAATTAAAGATTGAGACGATTAGAGAGTCAATTGTGTTTGGATAAGTATTGGCTTCAATGGCATCCTAATTATAACCAGGTAAAAAATCGTTAATATTTCTATTTTTATCGCTTATTTCTAAAAGATTGTTTTTTTAAAATTCGCCCATTAAGGCTCAAAATTCGCCCATTGAAGTCAATAATTCGCTCATTAATGCTCAAAATTCGCTCATAAAACTCAAAAATTCGCCCATTGAATTGAAGGCGAGATAAATTTCAACCAAACAGAGTGTAATTTTACACAAAATATGAGTCTCCTTGAGTTATAACAACATTTTTTACGAGAAAAAGTATTTTTATAGACAGCGATTGTGAACAGAATGGCAAGAATGCAAAATGGATGAAAACTGGAACTCACGAAAGTGGAAAAATCATTTGGTAAAAAGATTTTAATTTGAATGATTGGATTGCTAAGTAAACTTTTCTCTAAAGCAAATAAAGGAGAGGATTTCATGGAAAATATACTTCGAAATGCTGTGGAACAAAGAAGGAAAACATTAATTAACATTCTGCTTACCTTTAAAATCTTTGATAGTGAAGAACTGCTTTTGAAGTTACCTTTAACAGAGTTAGAAAATGAATACAAAAGATTAAAGTCGAATTGTCATCCTCATAGTGATACAGGCTCGATTCAATGGAAAAATAAAATATAAACTTAGGGCGAACAGTGACATTCACTGTTCGCCTATTTACTTACTTTTAATAAAATTTGTAAATCTTGTTTGTTTGTGAAACTAAGCCAGTTATTTGCTAAGCATTCCACCAGCCTAGTTTTTCAATAATCTCTGCATATTTGCAGGCACCAAAGGAAACTTAAACGTATACCTTCTAAGGATACGGTTGTATCACACGCAGATACTGAATTCAAACATACGAAATGTGCTAACGATAGGTAGTCACTAGCCATTGAAATGAAAGTGCGTGATTTGTTAGAATAATTTAGAACTTTATAAACCTATTTTTAAAAGGAGATACACCGATGATAAACGAAGATTATGAATTAAATTTAGTAAATAAAGCGATTGAGAATGCTCCTATTTGGTTAAATGATGACCTTGAAAGTATAGCAAAAAAGGAGAAAACCAAACTCAGAATAAGCTTTGTGATTTCTGAACTTTATTCGAGATATACATTTAGCTATCGGCATATTACCGCATCTATGAATCATAGTTCAGAATGGTCCACTACTGCCCGAGAAAGATTGAACTTCATTGATAACAATATTGACTTGATTCAGCACATGATCAAGAGAATGGAAGATTGACTTCTCCCCATGGATAAATCCAGGGGATTCTTTTTTAAACCTTCATCAAAGCCGCCTTTCGGCCGGGACTTCCAGGTCTTACTACTTCTCCAGTTCATTACGACATGTAGTAAAAACTACATACCGCAGCCCAATCATAGGCACTACGCCACTGCCCTTTGAGCCTCATTGTGCGAGACAATGGGAGCTAAAAGGACTCGGCGATACTTTGTATCTTCAATTTTAGGTAGTTCCCGATTTTTCGTTAGCTGTTTATTGATAGACTTGTCCAAAATATTCATGGCGCCTATTACATCCCGATGTCCTTCCGCGCCACAATGACAGTCGAAGTTTCGATTCCTTTGTTTGCGGAATTCTCCACATGACGGGCACGTGCCGGAAGTATAGGACTCTTCCACAAGTTGGACTTTGACTCCTCGAAGTTTTAGTTTGTATTTTATTTTTCCGATTAATTGCCCAAAACTCCAATTGGACAATTGTTGACGAATTTCTTTACGGGTTTTCCTTTCCTTTTTCGTATTCTTTTGAACGCCATCCGGTGTTCCTATATAGAGTGTTTTAATTTGGTTTTCCACACACCAATTCGTTACCATTTTCGAAATAGAATGCAATAGATACTCCATTCTCCGTTCTAGTTTTTCTAAAAAACGGCGTTTACGCAAAATGAGTTTATGCCTTTTATTCGAACCTGGCTTCTTCTGGCTAATCAGCTTCTGAAACTCTTTCAACTTTTTGTTTCTGTAGCGCTGTAACGAGCGAAGTTCTCTTCCTGTTACAATGAGGTGGATTTTTCCGTTACTTAAGACGGCCGCATGGATGAGCCCTAAATCGCAGCCTGCTTCCTTTTTACCTTGAACCTGCTTTTGTTTTGGTACTTCCACTGCTATATGCATCCAGTAGTGATTTTTGTGCCAAACGATTTCGGCACTTTTTATCGTATGGAAATCAATGTGCTTCGGTTGAGGGATCACTAAGGGGGATTGTTGTTTTCCATTGCTAAACCTGAGCTTTTTACCGGACAATGTAATCGCAGTTTTTTTATATTTAACTGAAAAGAACTTTTTGTATTTCCAAGGGTACCGCCACTGTTTCTCACCTTTTGCCCGTAACTCCCTTGTTCTTTTGCATGTTTCTTCATGTAACTCAATGATCGATTGAATCGTTTGCGAGTGTATTTTATGGGTGGTGGCATTGTACCATTGCTTTTTTTCAGATGCACTTGTCCAAACCTGATAGGCATCATATAGCCACCAATGGAGATCTAAGCAGTCATTCCACAGATTTGCTGCTTCCTTACGTAAAGTATCGACTAATCTTCTCTCCTCGTCGGTTAAGCGGAGCGGAAATTTCCGAATGACAATATCTCCTTTCGATTCTTTTTTCTTCTGTTCTTTCATGTTCTTTTTATGGGGCTCCATTTATTTTTTCACCTCCTATCAGAACACTTGTTCTATATGCTCATTATACTACTATGGAATAGTAATTGATAGTAAAAAGAAAAAATATGGCGTATATCCCCATTTCTGAAGAAAGGGGTTTTACGCCACTATTTGATAAAAGTGCTTTCCTCATTTCATAAATATAGTAATAGTAAAAGTTAAAACTTAACTGATTTTTGCCATGGAAATAGTTTACTTATCATCCTGTTTCTTCGTAAGTTTTATTATGAATTTTTCGGGTGGGGATTCCCACTCGGCATCTTATGTCAAAGATTCACTTTCTAATGAGACTGATTCCACTTTAGTTGTGGGCATTTTAACATTGCCCGCCACAATACCGCCTAAAATAAGGGCCACTCCGAGCCATTGTGACAAACTTACGTTTTCGGCTAAGACGAGCGATGACAAGATAACAGCAACCGGAAGTTCTGAGGCTGTTAATATCGTTCCAAGTCCTGGGCCGATATACTTCATTCCAATAGAAAATAAGAGTGGTGGCAAGGCTACGCCAAATAGCCCAAGGAACACTCCATACGGTGCTACTCCCATTAAAACTGGTAAATGGAATAAATCCGTTGGCGTGAAAAATAAAAAAACAGTGATCAAACCGCCAGTGGAAAGTAGAGCACTTTTCTGCACGGGTGGTGTATCTTTTTCCACGGAGCCGCTAAGAAAGATGAGAGCGGTATACGTTAAAGCGGAAAGTAGACCCCAAACTGTCCCCTGCCATGATATTTGAACGCCGCCTTCTGTAATAATGCCGGCTGCTAAAATGGAGCCAATGATTAAAATACCAATCGAAACCATTTTCCCGTTACTTGGTATTTTTTTATAAACCATCCACTCAATTAAAGAGCCAATCCATACAAATTGAAATAAAAAGATGATCGCAAGTGAAGCATCCAGGGTTTGCAGTGACTGATAATAAAATACACCTGTTAAACCAACTGGAATTCCTGATAAAAGTAATTTACCTATTTGAGGTAGAGAAAGTTTTTTCTTTTTCGAAAAAAGAGCGACCCCCCAGATTAGCAAGGTCCCAAGTAAGTATTGACTTCCTGTTACCTGTGTCACGGTAAAACCAGCCGAGTAAGCAAGCTTTACAAAGGTCGATAATACTCCGTAACAGCAGCCCCCTAAAAAAACAATTAGTGTATATTGCCAAGTTTTCATTTTTCCTACTCCTTTCATTCCATAAAAAAAGCCACACAGCTCTCATATGAAAGCTGTGTGGCGAAAATAGAGATATCTCTAGAAAAGTCCACAAACAAATGAATTTTGTTATTTAATTTGACTTTGTTACTTTAAAACAAATGAAAATGAATGTCAATGAAAATTTCTCCCAAAATAGAGTGTCCTTATTGAACCGCTCTATTTTGTTATTTCTTGCTGAAGTGGAAATAACCAAAAAAACCAGATGGGATCAGACTTCCATTACGGTGTAGTAGTGGGAGTTTGCCCTTTTTTGGCAACGCTTAATTCGAGGTTTTCACTTAAATACCAAATGACTGATCGTTCAACTGCTGTTGCAGCAGGAGCACCTTAAAATCATACCTTACTTTGTTATAAACTTGAATAACGTAAATTGTATGAAATGGATGGTTTCAATTCATATTAAATGAAAGGAGGCATCCTGGAAATGAATTTTACATGGTTATTTGGGCTATTATTTTTATCTCAACAAGTGAATATGCCAGACAGTTTATTAATCACTAACAACGGGCACCCTTTATCGGTTGTTAATTGTACTGATTTATCGATGAACTTACCTGGAGTTCCTATTATTAATACAGAAAAGTTAAAAAAATGTATGGATCAAATTGACAAACATGTTTCTAAAATGCCTAAAAATGCAATGAAAGATGAGTCCGGAAAAATTATACCCGAACATGTTGGTTACCGCTTATATCGTCAGAGGTTCACAGAAAAAGTTTTTTCTTATTATTTTAACAATGGTTCATCTAAAATAGAGGTCCCCTTACTTTGCCATTTATCCTAGAGTTGACAGTGAATTACTTGGAAATATTCAAAATGAAAAAATCGGAAAATATGTAACATCCTTCAACACGTCTAACAAAGGACGAACCAATAACATTTATCTTGCAACAGAGGCTATTAACAATTTTGTTCTTTTCCCAGGTGAAATATTTTCCTTTAATAAAGTTGTTGGAAAAAGAACAGCAGGAAAAGGATACTTGCCTGCACCAGTGATCCTAAGAGGAGAATTAGCAAAAGATATTGGCGGTGGAATCTGTCAGGTATCATCTACCCTATTTAATGCAGTAGATAATGCCGGATTAGAAGTTACTCAGCGTTCCTCACACAGCAGAAAGGTAACATACATTCCACCTGGGCGGGATGCCACCGTAAGTTGGAATGGACCAGATTTTGTTTTTAAAAATAAATACAATCAACCAATTCTAATACAATCAAAAACAGAAGGAAACAAGTTAACCATCGAGATATATTCTTCAGATGTCATTAACTATACTCCTAAAAAAGTGCCACACCTTCCTTATGATCAAAATCACCTACCCAAGTAAGGTTACGGGGTAATATAAATATTATTAAACGAAAGCTGCCTGTCTCTTGATCTGAGTGATAGGCAGTTATTTTTTGCGACAGGGTGGGTGAATACTATAGGGTAAAATTCCTTTCAGTTTAAAAAGGAGACGCAAAGATTATGATGAAGTGTTATAGTGGAGCCATTTTGGCAGTTGCCGTCCTGACTATTATGAGTGAATGTCAGGCAAGTAGTTTTGAGAATAATTTTACTTTAGATAAAGGAAAGGTGATGGAAGAAACGATGACCCCTTCAGTTCATGTAGATCCTGCCATTGACCTCTCAAGCAAACAAACCACTTCGATTATCATTGAATTTAAAACAAAACCAGCGAAAGTAGCTGTTATTGAAGCGGAAGCAAAGGGGATTGCATTAACAATAGAGGAAGCGAAGGAGCAGGTAGAAGAAAGTCATCAAACGTTTCAAAAGGAACTTCACGAGTTATTAGATAACCACCAAGTACCCTATACCGTAAGACACAAATATACAACTGCCTTTAACGGTGTTTCTATGGAATTACCCGCAAATGAAATCAAAAGGTTGGCAGAATTCTCTTCTGTCATTTCAAAAATATCTCTAAATCGAAAAATCAAACTAGACCCTCCTATTTTACCTTCTGAACAACTGTGAAAACAAAGTAAGGTTGTTCCTGCCATTCGTACATAAAGACCCCTAAAACTGGAAAACTAAATAAAAATTGGGGGTGGTTTTATAATGAGAAAAAAGGTCTTAAAGTCACTATTCAAGACATTTAATACGGAACCACAATTTCAGGAAAAGTCCAATTCACAGGAGATTGATTTAAAAAAACAAGATATCAGCAGCCATTTTGATCAAAATTTAGCGACATTTAAGTCCATTTTCAGCTTTCCTAAAAATACGGATATCAAAGTTCGCGAGTTTACCATCCGTGCCCTAAATCGCCGTGCCTTTATCATTTTCATCAGTACAATGGTCGACTTAGAGCATATTAAAGAAAGCATATTGGAAAAATTATTGGGAAACGAGCAACCTTCAGTAAAGATTCCAGATATTGTTTCATACCCAATGGCAAAGACGTCCACCAATATTGAAGAAATTACTGAATTCATTTGTGGTGGAATCACAGCACTCTTTGTGGAAGGCGATTCTCAATGCTACCTATTTGAAACCACGAAAACTCGAGGACGTTCCATTGAAAAATCAGATAATGAAGTGATTGTAAAAGGAGCAAAAGAAGCTTTTAACGAAAAGGTAGTTGACAATATTGCCTTAATCCGTAAAAAGATTAAAAATGAAAATCTTATCGTGGAAACTAAGATAATTACAAAGCGATCAAGAAACGATGTATTTCTTGTCTATCAAAAGGACCTGGCAAATGATGAACTACTTCAAACCATAAAAGATAAGTTATCTTCGCTCGATACCGATAGGATTCTCGATTTAAGTATTTTAGAGCAATACATAGAGGAACGACCGAGGTCCTTATTTCCAACGATATTATATACGGAACGACCTGACCGGGCAGCTTCATTCATTGAAGAAGGTCACGTTATTTTGTTAATGTCAAATTCACCAAGCTGTCTTGTACTGCCTTGTACCTTTTGGGCATTGTTCCATTCACCTGAAGATCATTACCTACGTACACCATATGGTAACTTTATCAGGATTTTGCGATTTCAAGCGTTATTTGTCGCCGTTTTTGCCTCTCCTATTTATATTGCGATTACAAATTATCATGTAGGGATGATCCCGCCTGATTTATTAATGGCCATTGCTGGAACTAGGGAACGAGTCCCTTTTCCATCTATTATTGAAATCTTAATGATGGAAATTGCTTTTGAACTTATTCGAGAAGCCGGATTACGGGTGCCATCCCCAATTGGCCCAACGATTGGGATTGTAGGTGCATTAATTTTAGGCCAAGCCGCTGTTCAAGCCAATATTATTAGTCCAATTGTAATCATAGTTATTGCCTTAAGTGGCTTAAGCTCTTTTATTATCAGTGATGTGAGCATGAATTTTGCTATCCGGATCACTCGCTTTTTGTTTATCTTTGCAGCTGGCTTTCTCGGTATTTATGGAGCCGCTTCTTTATTTATCCTTGGACTCTTTTATTTAGTTTCATTAAACTCATTTGGCACTCCTTACTTTGCACCCATGACGCCACATTCCTCCTCGTCAAAGGACTTACTTATCCGTCATGTTCCCTTTAAAGAAAGGTTTCGCCCAGGGTATGTAAAACCAAAGGATATGGTCAAACAAAGAAAGGGATAAAAAATCATATGAAGCAGCAACCTGGAAAACTTGGTATTCGTGAATATGTGTCCATCGCTATTTTAATGGTGGGTTCGAAAGCAAGTGAAGACACACCTGCTAAACTGTATAATCAGGTCCAAAACGCAGCATGGATGATCCCAATCATAACAGCTGGAATCGCTTTTATCCCGCTCTTTTTATTAATAAAGACTATGTCATTGTTTCAAGACAAAAATCTGTTTTCGGTTATTCAAAAATTACTCGGACGATATATTGGGTTTTTTGTTTGCCTTCTGATATTTGTCATCAACTCATTTGCGATTTCGTTCGATTCAAGAACATATACAAATATCATTAAGACGTTTTATTTTCCAACAACACCTAATGTAATTATCTATGCCCTGTTAATGGCCGTTTGTACCTATGGGGCGAAAAAAGGAATTCAGCATATCGGTTCGGTTGCCTATCTTATCATTTTTTATGCAGTCATTTCCTTGTATCTTGCCTTATTTTTAAGTACTCAAGAAAGCAGTATGCAACCCCTTTTCCCTATTTGGGGTCCTGGAAAACTAGAAATTCTGAAGCAAGGCACACTTAATCTATCCCTTTTTTCTGAACTTTTTCTGTTTGCCATGATTATACCTTACATCAAATCAAGCAAAGAATTTCGAAAAGGAACATGGATTGCCTTAGTTTATGTCAGCTTCCAATTGAGTGTCGCTATTATGGTTTACATCTGTTTGTTTGATACAGCCTTACAAGGAATTGGTTATCCATTCCACACAGCCATTCGTTTTATTTCACTGGGAACTTTTATTCCGAATATCGAAATCATCTTTTTCGTCATATGGTTACTGGCGGCATTTATTCGTTTCACAGCATTTTTGTACATCAATGCCCTTATGTTTGGTCATCTATTTAAAATTAAAGACTTTGAATTCCTGATTCCATCACTTGCGACGCTTTATTTATTGGTTGGATCCATTCCGGAATCACCTATTGATGTCAGTCTTGGTATTAAACCGATTATTTCATATGCTTCTGGACCTGCGTTTATCACCATTCCAATCATTTTATGGTTGGTCGCATTGGTAAAAGGAGAATTTAAACATGCAAAAAACAGGAACAGTATGTAAATTATTATTGCTTCTAGTCATTGTTAGCACATTAACAGGCTGTTGGGATCGTCAGGAACTTGAAGATAAAGCCTATGTGATCGGACTAGGATTAGATCACTCCAAACAAGACGGAAAAATCAAAGTCACCATGTTACTTGCCAATCCCGAAGTAGGGACTATGCAAGGGGGCGGCGGTTCAACAGAAAAGCCGCGAGAAATTGTCTCGTTTGATGCCAATGATTTCATTGCGGCAAAAGCGACAGGCAATGCCATCATCTCCCGTAATATTAGTTATGAACTATTAAAGATTATTGTGGTTTCCGAGGAATTTGCAAAAGACAAAAATTTTATTACAATCTTTTACGACGTCGTAAAAGATAAAGAGATTCGCTTGAGTAGTTATTTAGCAGTATCGAAAGAAAAGGCAAGTGAGTATTTTGTAAATAATCGTCCAAAAATGGAAACAAGGCCACATAAGTACTTTCAATTCATGGTCGATCACGGGATTGAAAATGGTTTCATTCCAGATTCTACTCTATTCCGCTTTTTTACCACATTGGAAAGAGAGACTGACCACTTTTTGGGGATGTACACAACAGCCGAAAGGGCAAAGAATCCTAAAATAAAAAGTGAAGATGAATACATGGCAGGACAAGTGGATGCATCAGGGGAACTTGATGATACACAATTTATTGGGTCCGCAGTCTTCAGGAATGGAGTGATGATAGGGAAATTAAACGGTCAAGAAACACGCACAGTTAATATTCTTGATGATACAACGGACATCAAAGATATATTGATGGATATACCAGATCCTTTTTTGAATAATCATAAGCAATTCGCAGCTAGAGTCTTAAAAATAAAAAGTAATAAAGTAAAAATGAACGTGAAGGGTGCTAGGCTAAAGATTGATATAACGATACCATTAAAGATTGAAATTATGTCAAACCCATCAATGACCAACTATGCAGAGAAAAAAAATCAGCAAATAATCAAAAAACAAATAGCTAATCATTTCAAAAAAGTAAATGAAAGGTTATTTAAAAAATCCCAAACTAAATTAAAAGGTGCACCATATACCTTATCCATGTATTCTCGAAGGTATTTTGGAACCATTCAGGAATTTAAAAAATTCAATTGGCGAAAATCGTACCTAAATGCGGACATAAGGGTGCACCCGAGTATTGAAATTATTGATTATGGGAAACAAGCAAAACCAACGAAAAGGTAGGGAATAAGGATGGGCCTATTTATTTACGTTAGTCTTTTTAGTATTACTATATACACTATTGGGTTTGCAGTCTCCTTATGGAAGGGAAAACAAAAGATGAGTGCAGTGGCTGTTTTTTTCCTCACCATTTGTATGATCATCCTGCCATTCTTCTCGATATTATAAAATGTGAACAGTGTCAGGCACTGTCCGCATTTTAATTGGCGGTTGGAGCTGGAGCTGGATTCAGGGAACTATTTCAAGTTATTCACCATTAATAATTTTATAATTTCCTATACAATGAAAAATGTATTTTGTCTTGGATGTGTAAACTTGATCTTTTTCTACTATTAAGGAAGGGAAATTGTGGTCACCAGGTGGTTTCTGTGTTTCAAGACATAAGCCTAAATGCTTTTCCGCTTGTTTTCCTCTGATCGAAAAATCATTCCCTAACATATTGCCAGTATAAAAGACAACAGCGGGCTCATCTGTCTCAATTTCTAGTTTCCGTCCGCTTTCCCGATCATATAAACTGATTTGCTTATGATTCTGAGCACTAAGGAGGAAGGGGTGGTCAAACCCGCCACCAACTATATCCGTTTGCGGATGGTGAGATTCAATTCCTTGAGCTACCTTTTGACCTTCTCTAAAATCAAATACTGTCCCATCCACAGGGATAACCTTGCCAGATGGAAGAAGAGAGGCATTTAGTTCTAAGAATGCATCGCTTTTTAACTTTAACTCATGATCAAGAATAGTTCTTTTTAAATTACCGCTTAAATTAAAATAAGAATGATTGGTTAAATTGACGATTGTTTTTTTATCAGAAACAGCCTGATAGGTAATCAATAACTCATTATCTTCATTGAAGGTATAAGTGACGGTAACGTGTAGATTGCCAGGAAAGCCTTCATCCATATCTGGGCTTGTATAGGAAAAAATAATATTGATTTCATTTTCTTTGTTTTCAATTCTAGAATCCCAAATAACGTTATGAAAACCATTCGGTCCGCCATGAAGATTGTTTTCTCCATCATTTTTGGACAAGTTATAGCACTCTCCATCTATTTCGAAGGACGCATTTTTCATCCGGCCGGCATTCCTGCCAATCACACAACCGAAATAAGGGGAGTGATCGATATACTCTTGCAAAGTGTCAAAACCTAACACAACATTCTCTAAATTCCCTTGACTATCTGGAACATTAATTTCCGTAATAATACATCCATAGTCAATACAGGTTAATTCCATTCTATTCGCATTTGTAATGGTATAAGATTTTACCTTTCTTCCATGCAATGTACCAAAAACAGTTTCAGTTAGCTTCATCATAATCCCTCTTTAATTCCCTTTTCGAAGAACAAATAATTGATGATTAATCGCAACAGTATGCGGATATATATCTTTGTACACTTGATAGAATTCCTTATAGCGCTGAACGTTTTCTGGTTTTGGTTCATATACCTTATCGGCTTTAATGAAGACCTCTGCACATTCTTGAAGAGAGGTGAACCAATTCAATCCAGCTGCCGCAATCATCGCTGCCCCCATACCTGGGCCTTGTTCGTTTTGTAGCTTCACGACTCTTGCGTTAAAGATATCAGCTTGTATTTGCAGCCATAATTCACTCTTCGCACCGCCGCCTATAGAAATAACAGTATCAATGGTTTTACCATAATTGCGGAAGATTTCGACACTCTCATTAATCGAGAAAACAATCCCTTCAATGACCGCTCGAGTAAAGTCACCTTTGTTGTGGGAGCCGTCAATTCCAGTAAATGTTCCTCTTATTTTTGCATCCGCATAGGGTGTGCGTTCACCTACTAAGAAAGGAGTAAAGACTAGACCATTTGCACCGATGGTCGAACCGGCAGCTTCATCTAATAGACTGTCAAAGGATTGATCCTTGGCAAAGGTTTCCTTAAACCATGTCAAACTATAGCCAGCTGCAAGCGTGACACCCATGGTATAGTAGGAGTCTTTTTGTCCATGATTGAAAAGATGAACTTTACCGCCGTAATTTTTGTTTTTATCGTTCTCATATGAAAGGAACACACCTGATGTTCCGATACTGCAAAGGGCCGTTCCTTCGGATAAAATACCTGCTCCAATCGCACCACAAGCATTGTCTGCTCCACCTGCGAACACCTTAGTCGATGAAGATAAACCAGTGAGCTCCGCAATCTCTGGCAAGATCGTTCCGACGAAGTCTTCAGTTTCCACTAATGGAGGACATATGGCAGCAGAGATTTCAAATGTGCGAAGAATATCGGCACTCCATGATTTGTTGACAACGTCTAACATCAGCGTACCTGCAGCATCTGAGTAATCCATATGTATTTTTCCTGTTAAACGATAGCGGAGGTAATCTTTTGGAAGTAAAAATACGTTTGTTTTTTCTAGGTTTTCGGATTCATTCTCTTTTACCCAAAGAATCTTTGGTAAGGTAAAGCCTTCTAGAGCAGGGTTTTTTGTAACTTCAAGCAGTTTACCGCCTAATTGCTGATCAATTTTCTTGCATTGCGGGGTGGTTCTAGTGTCGTTCCATAAAATGGCGTTTCTGATTACTTGATGCTTTTCGTCCAGTAAGACTAACCCATGCATTTGTCCGGAAAAACTAAGACCCTCAATATCGTCGGGCTTTATGTTTGATTCAGTTACTAACTGCTGTAATGCTGCAATTGTTTGTTCTACCCAATCTTCGGGATTTTGTTCACTATATCCTGGCTGCTGCTGGATTAACGGATAGTCTTTTGAAACCGAATAATTGACGGTGCCTTCTTGGTCAACGAGAAGAACTTTCACAGAGCTTGTCCCTAAATCTACCCCAATTACATATTTCATATTGATCTCCTCACTTTTTATAGAGTTGTATATTAGTAAACTTACTTTGATGATTGAAAAAATCCTCTTGAGGACAAAATTACCGGAATTTAACCAAAACTGTCTTTAACAGCCTCCATTGGAGACAAAACACCAGACTTTACATTAAAACTGTCTCCAAAAGCCCTTATTGGAGACAGTTATCATGCGGTTTTTTTCCAAGTTCCTTCCATTTCCTCCAATGTCTTGCCTTTGGTTTCAGGTACAAACTTCCAAACAAAAATGGCAGAAAGAACACTCATTAATCCGTAAAAACCATAGGTTACAGCGCCACTATATTCCATCATCATTGGATACGTAGAGGAAATAAGATAGTTCGCTGCCCATTGCGCCGCGACCGCAATCGCAACAGCGCGCCCACGTATATTATTCGGAAAGATTTCAGAAATCAATACCCAGCAAATTGGACCCCAAGACATCATAAAGGAAGCAGTATAAACGATAATGAAAATTAAAGTACTCACTCCGATGACATCGAAATAGGCCAAACTAGAAACACCAAACATCCCGATCGCCATTCCAACAGAACCTATGATTAATAATGGTTTACGGCCCCATTTATCAACAGTCATAATCGCTACAAGGGTAAAAACAACGTTGATTAAGCCCATAACTGTTGTCTGTAACATCGAAGCATCTTTTCCTGCTCCCATGCTTTCAAAAATCCGTGGTGCGTAATACAGGGCAACATTAATTCCTACAAACTGTTGAAACACAGAAAGCAAGATTCCAATCACGATAACAGCTTTTCCGTAAGTAAATAGTTTTTCAGAAGAAGCATCTACCGTTTGTTTGATCTGTTGCAAAATTGATTTTGCCGCGGTAGAACCATTAATTTTTGCAAGAATTGCAAGTGCTTTATCATCTTGATTTTTCAAAGATAAATAACGAGGTGTTTCAGGTACCATCAGTAAGAATAACCCAAACAATAATGCTGGTACACCACACGATGCGAACATGTATCTCCAGCCAATATCATTTACCCATGCTTGACTTTCTCCGCTTGAAATCGAAAAGTTAACGAAATAAGCAACGAGCATCCCCAGAATAATCATAAACTGGTTAAAGGATACTAAACGGCCGCGCACATTCGCAGGAGCCACTTCGCCAATATACATCGGGCAAACGGCTGAAGCCAAACCAACACCAATCCCCCCTAAAATCCGATAAAGGTTAAAGGCGATTAACAAACCGATCGTTGGTTCTCCTTTTTCGAAAAATAGAAACTCAGGATAGGCAGCCCCTAGGGAGGATACAAGGAAGAAGATCGAAGCAATAATGAGAGAATTCTTCCGCCCAAACCTCGAGGCAAAAACACCTGAAATGAAACCGCCAATAATACAACCAATCAGTGCACTTGAAATGGTCGCCCCATGAATGAATGCTCCTAAATGCAGGCTATCGATTAGATAGATTTGTAATGATTCCTCCGCACCAGAAATAACGGCTGTATCATATCCGAAAAGCAAGCCGCCAATGGCAGCAACCAGCGTAATTCCAAAAAGATAAAGCGAGTTCTTTTTTTGCTCCATCGTTATGTTTAAAGACATTTTTAGGTAATTAAGATTCTACCATTCTTTATGTATATTGTTCATAAAAGCGCTATCAAGTTGCTGAAGAATGATAAAAAGTCATATCCTAAAATCCGTCTTTATCCTCCTTTTATTATGGAATGGAAAACTAGGGAATTGCTTCTGTTAAAATATTTCTCAAAAAATAGACCCGCAACCACTTTGGGATTTCTTTAGTTGAAGGGTCTATTAACAAGCATTAGGGACTACACATTTTAGACTTCTAATAGGTATTGGTTTAACAAAGCTTTCAAGCGCTCGGTTTTACCAGATACATTTTTAATCGTGTCATTGTTTAGCGCATATGTCTCAAGTGTGTGGAAGTTAGCTCTGCCTTGAACAATATCGAGGCCAATTCCATTCGTATAGCTGCTGTAACGGTCCGCAATTACATTTTCAAAAACGCGATCCTCGATTAATTTATGAGCTACTTTCAAACCTCGTGCAAAGGCATCCATTCCAGCTACATGCGCATGTACTAGATCCTCTGCTTCAAAGGAAGTTCTTCTTACCTTGGCATCAAAGTTTAAGCCGCCGCGGCCAAGACCACCGTTTTGTAGAATTTCATACATTGCCAGGGTTGTAGAATATAAATCGGTTGGGAATTCATCGGTATCCCAGCCAAGTAAAGGATTTCCTTGGTTTGCATCAACGGAACCAAGAAGGCCGCTTGTTCTTGCCACACGCAATTCATGTTCGAATGTATGTCCAGCAAGTGTAGCATGGTTTGCTTCCAGGTTTAATTTAAAGTAATCTTCTAACCCGTATTGTCTTAAGAAGGCAATCGTAGTCGCTGCATCAGTATCATATTGGTGGGTGGTAGGCTCTTTTGGTTTTGGCTCAATTAGGAATTGACCTGTATAGCCGATTTCCTTCGCATAATCAACGGCCATATGCATAAATCTTGCTAAGTTATCCAGTTCAAGTTTTAAGTCGGTATTTAATAATGTTTCATAACCTTCACGGCCGCCCCAGAATACATAGTTTTCTGCGTCAAGCAGTTTGGCTGTTTCTAAACCTTTTTTCACTTGTGCTGCTGCATAGGCAAATACATCAGCATTGCAAGAAGTAGCTGCACCATGGACGAAGCGAGGATTTGTAAACATATTAGCTGTGTTCCATAATAGTTTTGTGTTACTTGTTTTCATGTAATCTTTAATCATTTCGACAATGATATCTAAATTTTTATTTGTTTCGCTTAATGTTCTGCCTTCAGGCGCAACATCACGATCATGGAAAGCAAAAAATGGGACACCAAGCTTTTCAAAAAGTTCAAAGGAAGCTTCTACTCTAGCTTTAGCCAAATCCATTCCAGTGAAGTGGTTCCAAGGTCTTTCCATTGTAGCGGCGCCAAATGGATCGGATCCATCTGCAGTAAAGGTATGCCAGTAAGCCACTGAAAAACGTAAAATGTCTTTCATTTTTTTTCCGTCAATGACTTCCTCAGGGTTGTAATACCTGAATGCTAATGGATTTTTAGAATCCTTTCCTTCATATGCCACCTTGTTTACGCTTCCAAAATAAGTATTCGTCTGTGTTTGAGTCATGTTTTTTCCCTCCTGAAATAAAATGAAATTCAAAACTATGTAGCTTCATTAGATGTATATTCATGTTAGTTTGTTGTTTGGATAAACTAACTTGATTACATCTTATAAAATTAAAGCGCTTTAATCAATAGTTTTTTTAAGATTTTTTGTATATTTTCGTAAATTGTTGATTTATAATGGAATAAAACGACCGATTATCAACGAGACTTAATTTATACATTATACAAACGGGGTGTAAGCTTGTGATTATTGCAGATCAAATGTTAGTGAAGAAAATGAATCAAAAGGTACTGTTAAATGAAATCGTTTCCAACTCGCCGATTTCAAGGGCAAGATTATCTGAAATAACCGGATTAAATAAATCCACTGTTTCTTCCCAAGTAAATACGTTAATTGAAAAGAACCTTATTTTTGAAATTGGACAAGGGCAATCAAGCGGCGGGAGAAAGCCTGTCATGTTAGTTTTTAATAAAAATGCCGGATATTCAATCGGAATCGATATAGGTGTTGATTCTATAAATGGTATTTTAACGGACCTAAAAGGAAATATTGTCCTAGATCAATATCACCATCTAGAGAAACCTTCGCTTGATACGAACAAGGATGTTTTATTTTCGATGATTAAAGACCTTACTAATCAAATCCCAGATTCTCCTTACGGGTTAATCGGCATTGGTTTATGTGTACCAGGCCTTGTCAATACCGAGCAAAAGGTTATTTTCACTCCAAATATCCAATGGAATTATGAACTTGACTTAAAATCGCTCATTGAGCAGGAATTTCAGGTACCAGTTTTTATTGAAAATGAAGCCAATGCAGGTGCATATGGAGAAAAAGTATTTGGGGCAGCTAAAAATTATGAAAACATAATCTACGTTAGCGTGGGTACTGGAATCGGGATCGGAATTGTTATTAATAATGATTTATATCGAGGGGTTAATGGGTTTGCCGGAGAAATGGGCCATCTAACTATCGATTTTAATGGTCTTAAATGCAGTTGTGGAAACCGAGGGTGCTGGGAATTATACGCCTCTGAAAAAGCATTACTACATACTTTTCAGAATAACGATACCATCACTTCCTATCAGGAACTAATTAATCTAGCAAACCAAAATGATCCGGATATATTAATGGCATTACAAAATTTCGGCTTCTACCTTGGGATTGGATTAACAAGTATCTTAAATACATTTAATCCGCAAGCGGTCATTATCCGAAACGACATTGTTGAAGCTCTGCCTATGGTTTTGAATTCGATTCGAAATTCTATTTTATCAAGAAGTAATGACAAACTTAATAACAGTCATGAGTTATTATTGTCTTCCTTAGGAAAAAATGCTCCCGCATTAGGGACATCCTCGATTGCTATTGAACATTTCTTAGAAAAGTTTACATCGTAAAATTGTATGGCTATTTCGCCAGGTGGAAAGGTGGAGGACGATTTGAAAAGAACAGTATATATTACAAGAAAGCTCCCCGATGATATGATCGATAAACTTTCAAATCATTTTCAGGTGAGAATGTGGCACGAGGAACATGTCCCTGTTCCAAGGGATGTTTTACTGAAAGAAATAGAAGATGTGGATGGGCTTATCTGTCTTCTAACAGAAAAGATAGATGAAGAGGTCCTAAGTAAAGCCAAACAGTTAAAGGTCATTAGTAACATAGCGGTAGGCTATAATAATATCGATATCCTGGGTGCTGCTAGGAAAGGAATCGTCGTAACCAACACCCCTGGTGTGTTAACCGAAACGACGGCTGATTTAACGTTTGGGCTATTAATGGCGACAGCACGTAGAGTCGTGGAGTCATCTGATTTACTGCGCAGTGGTGAATGGGGAGCATGGTCCCTTATGCAGATGACTGGACAAGATATTTATGGTGCAACCTTAGGGATTATTGGATTAGGAAGAATTGGAGAAGCACTCGTCAAGCGGGCAAAGGGCTTTGATATGAATGTTCTCTATTATAACCGGACACGGAAGTCGGAAAAAGAAGAAAAGCTGGGGATTCACTACAGGGAAATGAAGGATTTGTTGCAGCAATCTGATTTTGTCTGCCTTCTGCTGCCTTATAGCGCCGAGGTACACCACCTAATTGGAAAAGAAGAATTGTCCCTAATGAAAAGAAATGCCATCTTGATCAATACGGCTAGAGGTGGTCTTGTCGATGAGGATGCTTTATTTCAATCATTGAAGAATGGGGGAATTTGGGCTGCTGGGCTGGATGTGTTCGAACAGGAGCCAGTTCCAATTGATCATCCATTATTATCCCTGCCGAATGTGGTTACACTGCCTCACATTGGAAGTGCCAGTGTGAAAACAAGAATGAGTATGGCTCATTTAGCTGCCGATAATATGGTGAGTGTATTAACTGGTAATGAAGCAATTACCCCAGTGATTAGCCATAAATAATAAATGTAAAATACGATACTTGTCTGAAATATTTGTTAAAAAAGGTGGTTGTTTAAAGAGTTGTCAACTCTATTTCACTATATAATTATTGGTAATTTTTCCGATATCTAGTTAATGATAAGAAGAAAATTCAATTTTTATAATGGACTCGAGAGACTTGGAGTATCAGTAGATTATTAGATTTGAAGCTATCGAAAGAACCAATTGTATTTTATTCCTGTAAAATCCTTCCTTAAATATGACGAAAACCATATGTTACGATGAATTTGCGAAAGATCGGCAAATTGTCAAAACAGGAGGAAGAAACGATGATGAAGAAAAAAGCAATTCTAACTGTAGCAGCTGCGGCAGCGTTAATGATGCCAAATCCGGTATTAAATAAAGCCCATGCTGCCACTACTAGCCCTTCCCTGCAAGAAAAGGTATATGTATTCCAAGGGTCAAATATGGATGAGATTAATAGTGTAGTCGAAAAATATCTTGCTAGTTTAGGATTTACATTTTCACAAAATACAGTAAAGCAGCCTGTTCAGGCTCAACCAAATCAAACCGTACCAACACAGGAGCCTGCTCAAACTGCGACACCACAACCTGTGCAGCAACAACCGGTAACTGCGACACCACCAAGTTCAACACCAACTACAAGTTCGTTAAGTGCTTATGAACAAAAAGTAGTTGATCTAACCAATCAAGAACGGGCAAAAAATGGTTTACCAGCACTTAAAGTGGATGTAACACTTAGCAAAATGGCCCATGAAAAATCCCGTGATATGTCTGCAAATGGTTACTTCAGCCATACTAGCCCGACATACGGTTCACCGTTTGATATGATGAAAAAATACGACATCACCTACCGATATGCAGGTGAAAACATTGCGATGGGACAGCGAACTCCTGAAGAAGTAGTCAAGGCTTGGATGAATAGTGAAGGTCACCGTAAGAATATCCTTAGCCCGAATTACAACTATATCGGTGTTGGTTATGTATCACAAGGTAATTACTGGACACAGGAATTTATCGGTAAATAATGAAAGCTTGAGGACAATATGTCCCCGAGCTTTTTGCAGTATTTATTTTGGTTACCACCACCTGCAGCGATCCAAGTGATACCCCAAGCTGGATTCGCTCATTGAAACCTAAAATTCGCCCATTGAACTCAAAAATTCGCCCATTGAAGCGAAAAGTCGTTAAATAATCAAAAATATACAAATACGTAAGTGTAATTTTACATAAAATATCATTTTTAATGAGTTATACCAACGTTAATTATGGAAACAGGCAATAAAAAACAGTACACCTCCTTCTTAAAGAGGTGCACTCCTGTTGGGTTTTCATATGTATCAAACAAGTGAGTAAAAGATTTACATATTTAAGGGAGCTACTGTTTAACTAGTGCTCTTCCTAAGGTACCGGCTCCACCTACGCCAAATACCATGATAGCCACGCGTGCTATCCCCTCTAATATGTACTATAACGCTAAATTATTAATAAAATATGAACTAGATGTTAATCGTTCATTAATTTTAATAGAGGTATGAACATCAGCGTACATTTTTGCTATCTCGGTTAAGTTCTCCCCATTTTCACATGAAAGTATTGATTTGGATGGGTTGTTCATACCTATAGTTAAACTTCCTGACATAGAAAAACCAATACATAAATATTATTAGGAAGGGTTAGTAATCATTCTTCAATCTTTTAAGAGGGGGTGGAAAATAACGGAACCGAGTGAAAGTGAGCGAACCATAAATCGTTATATTCGATCCACTTTCCAGTCACTAGTTCAAGCTATCATTCCACCCCATTTTAGATATAAAGATTCGTTAGGAACGTTTCAAGTGGCCGGGGCACTGGAATTACATGTGTATGAATATGTCATTTGGATATTGGATCATTCGATTGCACTCCCGGTAAAAGCGCAACTAAATTTTGCAGAGAGTAGTTCGATGTCGAAAGCTACTGCTGAATTGCTGGACGTGGGTGCTGCTCAATTAATCCAGACGGGGGAGATTCTTTATCCTCTTAATGTAAATACATTTCCTGGCGGCGGTGCATTCTCAGCACTTGCGCCGATCGACAGGTTAAGGGCTATTACCCTGATAGAACGGCTTGGAATTAATCTTGAAAACTTGCCTATTCCTTACAAAAATAATCCGGGACTTGTTCGAAATATGATGGATGTCCTAAATGAACTCCCTATGTTTGGGCATTATTCGGAATGGACAGCTTACGGAACAACACGACTATTGTCTCCTAAGTCCAGAAGAGTGGAATATTTTCCATATGGATGGTTCCATACTCTTTACCCTGGTCCGTCTTTTGGATATCGTGATTTTCGCGGATTCTTAGCAACCATTCAACACAAGAAGGTGGATGACTAATGGCCAATCAGGACGTGATTGTAATTGGTGCAGGCGGCGGCGGAGCCGTAATAGCAAAAGAGCTCGGGGAAATGGGATTAAAGGTTTTGGTTTTAGAAGCAGGCCCCTGGTACGGGAACAAAAAGTGGCCCCATCCAAATGCACAGCCCGGAGCCGAATCCAGTTCGACACCAGCTGATTTGGATATAATGCTATATAAACAATTGTTGAACAAGTATGAAATGAATATGAATGATTTAGTTTCAGGAAGATATCGGTGGGGCCCGGCGGATCGCAGTCGCCCCCAATGGTTTCGGAATGCTAACCAGAAGGGCATTATTTGGCAATGCTCCGGTGTTGGAGGGACCACCCAGACTTATACGGCTAATTGCCCCCGAGCATATCCAGCCGCAATAGATAATGTCTGGCCCCTATCTTATCGGGAACTTATTCCCTATTATGAAAAGGTTGAAGCGACATTACCGGTGAACTTTGCGGCTACTACGGCAAAGGAGGATTTATTTTATTATGGTGCGAAAAATGCTGGGTGGAACTTGATTCCTACACTGGATGTGACCGTTCCAGGATATAGGCCGCAGCCTAATGCCATTTTGCCTCCCAATGATAACATCACAAATCCAAACCTCTCCGTAGAGCAACTATCCTGGATGGAAGGCTGTACTCTTTCGGGACATTGTATTAACGGTTGTCCGCATGGCCCATCTGTGGATAAAATTGCAAAACGATCTACTAATGTCAGTTATGTTCCGCTTGCTTTAAAGACAGGAAATGTCTGTATAAGACCCAATGCCTTTGCTATAAAAATATTAACAGAAAATAACGTTGCTAAAGGGCTGCATGCGGTTGGAGTAAAAATAAGGGACACCTGGACGGGGGAGCAGGAGGATCTAAGGGCAGAAATCGTTGTGATGGCGTCCGGATGCATTGAAACCCCAAGACTTTGGTTAAATTCAGGACTGCCTGACAATCCATGGGTAGGAAGAGGATTGGTTAATCATTATATGGATTGGTTATCCGGTATATTTGATTCCTATATTGGGAACTTCAGATATTAATCCCTTTGTGGGAAATACATGCGGAGCAAGGATCGACTATCCCGGACTTGGGGCACTGCAGTCGGTTGGGATGAGTCCGGGATTAACAGCTTCTTTTTATGGGGTGAGTGAGTCTGGATACTCTTTCCTACACTCGCCTAGAATGGACGATCCTTGGGATATCAAGGGGCGTCTTTTCGGTTATGATTTAAAAGAATCAATGGACGCCTACCGTAGAACCTTAAATGTTTTAGTAAGTACCGATGATAAAGTAGATCAGCGAAATGGAATTACTCTCGATCCGGTAATTAGTGATGAAAATGGACCTGTCCCTGTTGTGACGTATCAGCCTGCCCAACAATCTAGCGGGAAACGAAGTGAGCTGGTTAAAATAGGAGCAGACTTGTTACGAAAAGCGGGGGCAAAAAAAATTATATGGTCAAATTGGCCGGCAGGAATGATGATTCACTTGGAAAGTACGATGCGAATCGGCTTCGTCGTTGATCAGAATTGCGAGTCATTTCAAGTGAAACGGTTATATATCGCTGACAACAGCGTCCATTTTAATAGTTTAGGCGGAGTCAATCCTACCCTTACGACACAGGCATTAGCTACCCGTACAGCAGAAAAACTATTTAATAAGTATTTTAATTAGTATGATTGGAAATCCTACCATCATACAAATCAAAGTTTGGTGGGATCTTCAAAACATGAAATTATTGGAATTAATTCAAGATGTATTTGAACCATTTATGGACGGCGAGAAAAGACCATTAAATGTAATGGAGGTTTCCAATCTATGGTTTTTTCTTTTAGGCACTGAAACAACAATGCGTAATGAGGAAATCGGTTACAATCTTGCCCAAGATCCGGAATTAAAACAAATTTTAAAGGATGTAAGAGAAACCGTACATATCCCGATTAGAGACGAGCTTAAAGAGTTTCTCATGAAAGAAGGGGTTCCCTTTCCTCAATCGACACCGGAAAAACCCGTGGGAGATTTTAAGAGTATACCCGAGGGTGCTAAATTAGATGATGAAGAAATGGCTAATTTAATGTCCTATAATCTTGCTATGGGGGTTAATTATGCTGCTAAAGGACTTACTGAATCTATTCGGGCAGATGTTGGTTTAATTTTTTCAAAAATTATTTTGAAGAAGACTACTGCTGGCTTAACGGTAAAACATTATTTGGATCGGCATGAGTGGCTGCGAATTCCGCCTTATTATAAAGCATAGGTTACTGCTTATAACAATCAGTTAGTTTTTTAGAAAGGCTTCATTATGATCTGATGCTCTTCCTGAGTATCGGCTCCGCCTACGCCAAATACCATGATGGCCACACATGCCATCCGCTCTAATATGTACTTTAACGCTATATTATTAATAAAATATGAACTAGATGCTAATCGTTCATTAATTTTAATAGAGGTATTCGACCTAAAAAACTAACCAAACGTTTGATTAAAACGCTGAACCCCTTGATAGACGTTGCTTGGAAAAACCAAACGTTTAGTTAAAAGATTAACAATAAAAAATTGTTATTTTAATGGAATCCAGATTTCTGAGTAGTAATCAGGGCCCCAAGGATCTCCGGCGGAATAGACTTCTAAATCAGGTGTGCCTGCATGCTTGTAATGACTTGACGGAAACCATTCAGAGTATATTTGTTTCCATACTTTCTGGATTGCCTCGGCATTGGGCCGTAAACTTCAAATACGCCCCACTTTGAAGCTGGAATCACGAGATTCAATAAACCTTCTGGCGTGTCACCGTTATGTTCCGTTGCAATCCAGTAATCCATTAATTGCTGCTGCGTGTCTCGTTTATCGACACATACTCCAAGCACCCCATTAATTTCCCCATTATTCAATTGGAATAATAAATCGTTGGTTCCATCTGCATGAACATCAGCCCACATTTTGGGGATCTCAATTAAGTTTTCACCATTTACACATGATAACTCCCGCTTGATTCCGATAACTTGGAAACTGTCTCTTTCAATAATTTTGTAATTCATAAAATCATCCTCCTTACATCTATTTGTAATTATAAGTCTTTTTAACAACTAATTTGTTACAAGCAAAAATAATTCATTTCTCTATTTTTTACATACTATCCTGTCAGTCGCGAAAAATAATATAAAAAATAGGGAAGGTAAGAAGATATGTTTTCATTTCGAGGCGATGCGCATAAAGTTTACCTTCGGCTTAACAAAGCCATAAACAACGGTGAATCCACCAAACATATGAGGGAATACATAGAAATTGAAGAGGTTCAAAGACTGTATCAATCACTTGATAGCAGCATGTTGCAATTAATTAATTATCGAATGATCAAGGAAAAGAATGGATCTGGGATTATACCGATTTTTGTTTCTTCTGTCCCATGGCTCTTGTTTCTATTTTCCAAACCATTAATGGACTTCCTTTTCAAAGATGGAAGCATACTTTGGGCGATATTTGGGGTTGCATATTTAATGATTTTAACTTTAAGTGTCATCCTTCATTTTCGAGAAAAGGCATGGGCTGCATTCCATATGGAAATCATTCAGGATATTTTAAAAGAAAGAAATCAATGAACTCAATAATTTATAGCAAGAAATGAGGCCTGACTTTTTTAGTAAAATAGCTACATCGATTACGATTTTATTTTTAGTTTGGGGATTCGCAAGTGAATTAATAAAGAAAAAAGAACCATTTTTGGAAAAGTTGAAACAGGGTCATTAGGACCCATCGAAGCTTAAACATCAAAAAACCTTCAAGCTTACACCAGTCTTTGGCGGTTTTTCTCATTTGCAATACCAAGTTAAATGGAAGAAGGAAAGACCCTCTTCAAAGGCGAAATAGAATGATAGAATTCTATAAAGTTGAGTGGATGGATAAGGAGTCAGGAATAGATTAAATGATAAAAGTTAAGTCCAAATGACAAAGGTGATGGGGATGTTTTTTCTATTATTAACGGCGATGATTATTTGTTTTGTCGTGGGTACCACTTTATTGGTAAAAGGTACAGTAACAGTCGGGGCCATTGCTATTGGTGCCGGAATACTACTGTTGCTGTTTATTTTGATTTATTATGGAAAAAAGAAACATCGAAAAAAGAAATACGATTGGACTCCAGACTGTGATTGTATTCCGGACTTTGATGGGGATTGTGGGCCGGATTGTGATTGTGGACCGGATTGTAATTAATAAAATGAGATTGCTAGATATCATTCCTTGTCATCGGATGAAGTCTCGGAGTATTACGATTAAGGGGTATACTCTCCCCTTATGTGCAAGATGTACGGGTATCTTGCTAGGCTATTTATTTTTCCCGTTTTTGCTGATTGCGGGTATACATTTGTCATTATGGCTCGGACTCCTTTTAAATGTCCCGATGGTTCTTGATGGTTGGACACAGAAAAGGAAATATAGGATGAGTAATAATGTCTTGAGGGTTATCACTGGTATAATGAGTGGATTGGGGCAAAGCGTTCTTATCGTAAGCGGCAGTGATTATATAATTTCCATGCTTGTAGGTTGATAGAGTAGCGGCAAAATTTGGCTGTCATGGCAACAGCCAAATTTAACCTAGAGCACACTCCAAAACGACTAGTTAAACGGATAGAACTGATAGGTTAGCACACCAACAATGATTCCTGTGATCAATCCAAAAAATACTTCTGCCGGTTGATGACCTAATAATTCTTTCAGCTTTTCTCTAGACTCTGTTTTCTTTAACTTCGGGTTTTTTAAGGTATCAATTAAAAGATTGAAATCAACTAACAATGTATTTAAAACCTCTGCATGATAGCCTGCATGTCTTCGAACCCCGGTAGCATCATGCATGACAATTAGTGAAACGATCACAGAAATCGCAAATTCATTAGAATGGAGTCCTGAAGTTAAACCGATAGCAGTAGTTAATGAAATAATTGTAGCTGTATGAGAACTAGGCATTCCGCCAGTGCTAAACATCAAGTTCCATCTTAATTCTCCTGAAGCAAAATAGTGTATCGGAATTTTTACAAATTGGGCAATAAACATTCCTAAAAGGGCGGCTAAAATGGGATAGGATAAAAACATGTAATCCTCCTAATTTGAGTTTTTCCTTAGAATATGGCTTACTTTTGATTGGGCTAAACTTGACTTAAGAGCCCTGCTTTTTCGGCACAAATAAATTAAGGCCGGAAAAATTGTAAGACGGTTCCTTTCCTTTCAGAGACTTCCACCTCACCATAAGCACCATTGATGAAGGTGATTTGTGGTGGGAGGTGCCCGCAGTCAATATCATAAATAATTGGGATATCAAGCTCAGCGGCAAGGTCTTGATAGACATCCTCCACCGTATAGTTTTCCACAGACCTATTAGCATCACTCCGGCCAAACATCAATCCTGAACAGTTTTCAAACCACCCAGCTAACCTCATTTGAACCAATGATCTTCGCAAATCAGCCGTATTCATTCCACAATTCTCAAGATACCAAATGACGGGCTCACCGTTGATATGTTGTTTTCTAAACTTTTCTACATCACCGAAGGGCGTCCCAATAAGATGTCTGATAATGTCTATACATCCGCCAAGTAATCGACCTTGTATCCTAACCGGTCGGTTCCCGACAGTATTCCAAGCGGTTTGTTCGGTTAAATGAAAAACACAGGGAGAAGGATTGGTATGCTGCCATTCCTTTTGATACTTTTCAGAGGAAGGTTGAATCACAGATTCTCCTTTGTTTGTCGACAAGACCGACTGCCACATGGCTGTCGTTTCATCCATAAATTCCCCACGTAAATCTACAATATTTGTCCCGTGCGCCGTAGCAATACCTGTCTTTAAGGTAATGGCTAGTAATAATCCACTAATATCTGAGTATCCTAATACCCACTTATTTTTTATATTTTCAAAGTCAATATGTTTGAGAGTCTCGATCAATAATTCGCCGCCCCACGGCGGAATAAGGATGTCAATTTCATTGTCACACATCATGGTATTAAATTCAGCCGCACTTTTTAGAGCTGGGGCTGATTTTGCCTTGTTTTGAGTCCAAGCTGTTTCCCCACAGTTTACCTTGAATCCTCGTTGTTCCATTCGGCTGCATGCAAGTTTAAGTATTTCATGTAATTGTGGCGGCACCCCTGAAGAGGGTGCGGTTACTCCGATGGTTGCTCCTTTTTTTAAATGCGGATAGGTAATCATGAGGATCCCTCCAAACGTTTTTACATGATTTTACCAAAATGAACGACACGTTGCTACATATTAATAAAGCAATTCCTTAGAATGGAATTTTTTCAATAATTATGTGATTATTATAACAACGACCAAATTAAAGGAGGAATAAATGATGCCGACAAATTTGAAAGATACGACAACATTAAGCAATGGAGTAAAGATGCCATGGGTGGGATTAGGCGTTTTTAAAGTAACCGAAGGGGAAGAGGTTATTCAGTCTGTAAAAGCTGCTATCAAAAACGGATACATAAGCATTGATACAGCCGCTATTTATGGGAATGAAGAAGGTGTAGGCCAGGCGATTAAGGGTTCTGGCGTTCCCCGTGAGGATTTGTTTATTACGACAAAGCTTTGGAATTCCGAACAGGGATATGAATCAACGTTAAAGGCATTTGAAACAAGTCTTACTAAACTTGGACTTGATTACTTAGATCTTTATTTAATTCACTGGCCAGGTAAAGAAAAATATAAAGAAACATGGAAGGCGTTTGAAAAACTTTACAAAGAGGGGCGTGTGCGTGCGATTGGCGTAAGTAACTTCCAAGTTCACCATTTAGAAGATTTAATCAGTTCTGCAGAGATTAAACCGATGGTAAATCAGGTGGAGTTCCATCCGCACTTAACCCAAAAAGAGCTTCTTGCCTATTGTAAAAATGAAGGAATTCAACTGGAAGCATGGTCGCCTTTAAAACAAGGGAAGCTTCTTAGTGAACCGGTTCTAGAAGATCTTGCGCATAAATATAATAAATCTGTTGCTCAAGTCATCTTGCGCTGGGATTTACAGCATGGAGTGGTTACGATTCCAAAATCAATCAAAGAACATCGCATTATTGAAAATGCGGATATTTTTGATTTCGAATTATCCACTGAGGATATGGACAAAATTGATGGATTGAATCAAGATAGCCGTGCTGGGTCCCATCCGGATACGATGAGCGTAGGCTTTTAATATTTCAAGCGTCTGCCATTCAGAAATGAATAGCAGACGCTTTTTTTACTTCAACCATCTTATCATTCCTTCCTACTACTATGTTGAAGTAAATTATAAAAAATAGTACGTATGCTATAATGTTCTATATCTTAATTGGTGCAGAAACTCAGGAAGGAGCAGGACACGTGAACATCCCATTAAATCAAAAACTCATCAAAGAAATGTGTGGCACTGTCTCCTTCAAACGAGGAGATTATTTTTATCAAACGAATAAAGTCACATTTGAACAATATCGACCTGACCGTTGTCAAGCTACGGTAACAGGTGAGGAAGACTTCCATGTGACAATCGAAGCGAGTGGCAACGATGATATTTTAACGGAATGCAGCTGCCCAAAGCTTGCCTCGTTTACAAAGGATTGTCAGCATATTGCGGCCGTTTTATTGGCAGTTTACGAGCACCAACAGAAAGGAACCATCCCGATGGTTTCCAATTCCACTAATCAGGATCTGACGGAAGGGTTACTGACACTTTTTACGGATCAGCCTGTCCGCTCAAGCGGTCATCAACTCCATTTTGAGAAAAGAAATGTGCTTGATATCGAGTTTACCTGTAAACCCATGGAGGTTGGCAAAGGAAGATACCTATTCGCTATCGAAATGACCGTCGCGTCAACTGAGGTGGAAAATATCCGAATGTTTTTGGAGCGGGTAAGTACGGGAAAGACTTACTCACTTTCGAGCTCATTCCAATACGATCCAAATCTCCATTGCTTTCAAAAAGAAACCAATGCCATTTTGGAGCAGCTCATCCAAGTACTACGGGATGAAAAGGTTTATGTGGATGTGGTGCCTGACACCAATCAACATCAGATGCTGTTCATTCCATCATCCTCTTGGGAACGGCTGCTTCCGTTCCTCATAAAAATTCCCTATGTGAAGGTGAAATCTGAGGGACATACCTTTCAAGGTCTGCACTTATCAGCCGAATCGCTGCCATTACAGTTTGATTTTACAAAAGCGGAAGGAAACGGTTATCAACTGAAGGTTAAAAACTTGCATCGGATGATTTTCTTAAGTGCCTATCATTCCGTTTTATACGAAGGGAAAGTAAAACAACTAGAAGATCAGGACTATAAACGCCTATCGGATCTGAAAAAGATGTTGGATGCCTCAGGAACCAATCAAATTCCCATTCCGCAAGAGCAAATCCGCTTTTTTCTGGAAAAGGTTGCGCCAGGGTTAAAAAAACTAGGGCAGGTTACGATTGCAGAAACGATCACGAAGCAATTGATGAATACACCACTCGTGGCCAAACTCTACTTGGATCGTGTCAAAAACCGCTTGCTAGCTGGACTCGAATTTCATTACGAAAATTGGATCATTAATCCATTGGAAAGTAGAGATCTCCCATCTGGCTCTTTAGTAATCCGTGATGTAGAAAAGGAAGATGAAATCCTCCAGCTCTTTGAGGATAGCTCGTTTGCCAAGACAGATGGTGGATATTTTCTTCATAATGAAGAACTGGAGTATGACTTTCTGACCTATGTCATTCCAAAGCTCCAAAAGCTGGTCCGAATTTATGCGACTACGGCTGTAAGAAATCGGATTTCTAGAGGGAATTTTCGCCCGCAGGTTAGGGTGAGGATCAAAAAAGAACGAACCAATTGGCTTGAATTTAAATTTGAAATGGACGGCATTCCTGAAAGACAAATACGTGAGGTATTGTCAGCACTAGAGGAAAAACGGAAATATTATCGTATGCCTAATGGGTCGCTGCTCTCGCTTCAGACGAGAGAATTCGATGAAATTCAGCGTTTTCTTTACTCACCACTAGCCAAGAATAAGGATCTCGCCAGTGGTTTGGATTTACCAATTGAGCAGAGTCTTCAACTTCTTGATACGGTTGAGGTTAGTCATGCGTTTAAGTTAGAGGAATCCTTTCGGCAGTTCCTTGATCACCTTCACAATCCAGGCCGGTTGGAGTTTGAGGTGCCAACGAGTTTAGAGCCCATCCTTAAAGATTATCAAAAGCATGGGTTTAAATGGATGAAGACTCTGGCATACTACGGCTTCGGCGGGATACTGGCCGATGATATGGGACTTGGAAAAACGATTCAAAGCATCGCTTTTATTATGTCAGTTCAGTCCGATATCCGTAAAAATAACCAGCCAGCCCTCGTTGTTTGTCCGTCATCCTTGACGTATAACTGGCTAAGTGAAATCAGGAAATTTGCTCCCCAGGTTAAGGCCGCTGTCATTGATGGAACAAAAGCTGAGCGAACCAAGCTTCTGAAGGAAGGGAAGGATGTCGATGTAATGATCATCTCCTACCCGTTACTGCGCCGCGAGATCAGTTGGTTTGAGAAGCAATCCTTTCATACGGTGTTTTTTGATGAAGCGCAAGCCTTTAAAAATCCGTTGACGCAAACAGCCCGTGCAGCAAAGATGTTACAGGCCAATCATCGCTTTGCACTTACGGGGACACCCGTGGAAAATTCCGTGGAAGAGCTGTGGTCAATTTTTCATGTTGTCTTTCCTGAACTGTTCCTTGGGCTAAAGGAATATAGTAAGCTTTCAAGGAAAAACATTGCACGGAGAATCCGTCCTTTTTTACTGCGCAGGTTGAAGGAGGATGTCCTTGCCGAACTTCCTGAAAAAATGGAGTCGCTGGAGTCTGTAGAACTGCTCCCAGAACAAAAAAAGCTGTATGCAGCCTACTTGGCGAAACTTAGGCATGACACATTAAAGCATCTGGACAAGGACACGATTCGAAAAAATAGAATCAAAATCCTAGCGGGTTTGACTCGTTTGCGGCAGATTTGCTGTCATCCAGTCTTGTTTGTCGATGGGTATCAAGGGAATTCAGCGAAATTCGAACAACTCTTGCAGATTGTTGACGAATCCAAGCTTTCTGGAAGAAGAGTATTAATTTTTTCACAGTTTACGAAAATGCTTGATCTTATCGGCCGAGCGTTAACTGCGAAAGGATTGCCTTATTTTTACCTGGATGGACAGACTCCATCTGAAGAACGAGTCGAAATCTGCGAGCGCTTTAATCGCGGTGAACGGGATTTGTTCCTCATTTCTTTGAAAGCAGGAGGAACAGGTCTTAATTTGATGAGTGCGGATACCGTCATTTTATATGACACGTGGTGGAACCCGGCTGTCGAGGAACAAGCAGCCGATCGTGCCCACAGGATGGGTCAGAAAAATATCGTCCAGGTAATCAAGCTGGTTGCCCGAGGGACAATCGAGGAAAAAATGAATGAACTGCAAGATAAAAAGCGACATCTCATAGAAGAAATAATCGATTCTGATGAGAAAGTCATGTCAACTCTTACTGAAGAGGATATCAGGGAGATATTGATGATATAGAAAAAAGGAGCTGCAGCGCAACTCCTTTTTTTAATAGCTTTTATGCCCCGATGACATTCAATGATTGACGGAGACCTTCTAAAGCAAATTGCCTGATAAATCTAAAGGCAAATAATGCGATGATCGGTGAAAAGTCAATCGGACCAAGAGGGGGGATAAACCTTCTGAATAATCCTAAATATGGTTCGACAAGCTTGGCAATCCAGATACCAATCTTTGTTGCTTGAAACTGAGGAAACCAGGAACTGAAAATAGATATTAAGATTAACCAATAATAAATCTCAAAAGCATACTGTCCAATCAGTAAAATATTCGAGCCCAATATAGATCTTCCATTCTATAATAATTTTTTAATCGTACAAACCTAACTTATGTATACATATACGATTGAGGTCCAATAAAGTTTCAAAATATTAATAAGGAACTTCCAACCTATTTCTGTTGAAGAGGGTTAAGAACTTCTGCGACAAAATCGGCATAGCTGTCGATATGAAAATCAGCTTCAATGTTTCGATTTTGAAATGCACACGTTTTAATATTTAATTCTCGAGCGGGAATTAAATCTAAGTCACGGTCACCGACGACCAAATCAATATGGTGACTTTTTAGAACATATTCGTAGGAGGAGCTGTGGGGTTTTCTTGTAAAACCTTGTTCCTCAACAGAAACAATCTCTTTAAAGTATTTGTCTAAATGATATTTTTTAAGCAGAAAGATGGTCGATTCCTTATCGCGATGCGTAACAATAATATTGTGATCAACAGAAGATAAGGCTTCCGCTAAGTACTCAAATGGCTTGCTTTCCGTCTTTGAATAATAGTTATGTAAGGTTTGATACTCAAGTCTCTGCTTCTCATCTATTCCATAATGTTTAAAGGCCGTTTTGGAATCAATTTTTAGCCACCTTAGCACCTCATCGCGATCAAGGTCTTGTTGGCTTAAGTTGATGAATCCAGAGACAAGGGCTGGATAGGTATCAAAAAGGGTCCCGTCGAAATCCCATAATACGTTAATAATAATCCCTCTTTTCAGAAACGTTTGATTTTATCTTTAATGAGAGTACCATAAGATTATATAAAAAAGAAACGATCAGGTCACATTGATGTCTGAAATTTGTTATACTTTTCATGAGTAATGTACATGTTAAAAGATAGAAATGGGGGATAACAATGTCATTTGATAATTCAGTACTGGGGTTACCGTATTTTAGCTTAGAAGCAGCATCAGTGGACAAGAGTCCAAGTGAAATGGTCATTACAGACCAAACTGGAGAAAATTATTACATAGTTACAAGGGAAGTATATGAGGACGGCCCGCAACAAAACGGTTATAAAGTGGTTGTAGAAGAAGGAGAGTAATGTTACTCTCCTTTTTTTATGGGATATTTATTACTTTTTGTAAAAAGCCCAACTGTTTAATTCGTACTTATCATTAATTGTTACCTTTGACGGCAATTTCCAAAGGAGACGGTCACGATTAAAAGAGTATAAATTAATACAGGAGTCTGTAATTTGTTTTTTTACTAATAATGCATTTGAAAACATTTATCATCAAATATAAAGAATAGGAGTGAAAAAATGAGCTATCAACAAAAAACAAAAGAAACTGATAACAGTGTAATTGAGTTTATTGAGAATGTAGAGAACCCAAAAAAACGCGAGGATGCGTATAAATTAATAGATATATTTACTGAAACCACAGGTTTTGAGGCAAAGATGTGGGGACCAAGTATTATTGGTTTCGGTTCCTATCATTATAAATATACATCCGGTCATGAGGGGGATGCCCCTTTGGTGGGCTTTTCACCTCGAAAGGCAAAAATTAGTTTGTATTTTGCACGGGAGAAACAAAGCGTGAGGAATTGCTTAAGGACTTTGGGAAACATACGACTGGAAAAGGGTGCGTGTATATTAATAAGGTAGCCGATATTGATATCGATGTATTAGAAGAATTAATTACCCAATCGGTCCAATTTTTGCAAAAAAAATATCCGTATTCGAACAGCAGCGAGTAAGTTGGTCTGCAGCTGAAGCCACTGAAAAATGTCCCAGTGAATCGAGAAGACCATTTGTACATTATTTGACAAAAATCATATGATTGGTGTTAAATAAAAAAGACCGATTGTTCTTTTTGGTGGAGGTGAGTATAATATGAATAAAGGAGAACGAACAAAAAATTATATTATCGAGCAATCTTCATCATTATTTAATAAAAATGGGTATAAATCCACGTCTATCTCTGAAATTATGGCGGCTACTGGGCTAAAAAAAGGTGGAATTTATAATCATTTTGAAAATAAAGATGACCTAGCTAAAGCGTCATTTTCTTATGCTCTAAATACATTGAAAAATAATTATATCGAAGCAGTCACATCAAAGAGTACTGCAATTGAACAATTCAATGCTTTTATATCTGTTTTTAAAACACTGATTCAGGATGAGTTCATCATGGGTGGATGTCCTTTAATGAATGCCGCAATTGAAGCAGATGATTCAAAAGTTGAATTCGAAGATTTAATAAAAGAAGGATTCTTTGGCTTAATTAAACTCATCAAAGGGATTATCCAACATGGAAAGAATCAAAATGAAATAAACAAAGCTGTAGACTCTGATCAAATGGCTGTATTCATTTTATCCTCATTGGAGGGTGCTTTAGCTCTAAGTCGTTTGTACAAGGATGACGAATATTTAGAAATGGTCATTTTACAGATAAAATCAAACCTTTTCTAATGGTTTATTAATATATTTTTTTAAAATAAAACAGACCGTTTGGTTTTTTAAAATATTAAGAAGGAGGTTTTTTCTATGGCACGCAGAGTAGTAATAACAGGGTATGGTGTCGTCTCTCCATTAGGAAATGATGTTGAAACGTTTTGGAATCATATTAAGGCTGGAAAATCTGGTATAAAAAAAATAGATCATAATGGCTTTGAAGATATCAATACAAAAATTGGCGGTGTCATTCAAGACTTTTATCCTGAAAAATATTTAGATAAAAAAGAATTAGGTAAATATGATTTATTTGTTCAATATGCCTATGCTGCAGCAAAACAAGCTGTGGATCAAGCGAAACTAGATCCACAATTGACTGACTTAGAGCGAATGGGGGTTTTCATAGGTTCGGGGATTGGCGGGTTAAATACAGTATTAGAAAATCATCAACTCTTTTTAGAAAAAGGTCCTAGAAGAGTCTCTCCCTTTATGGTGCCTATGATGATTAGCAATATGGCTGCTGGTATCGTCTCCATTAAAACAGGTTTTAAAGGTGCAAGTTTTTCACCTGTGTCAGCATGTGCGACCGGAAACCAGGCAATTGGGGAAGCATTCTTGAATATACGGCATGGCTATTCCGATGCAATCCTTGCCGGAGGAGCAGAAGCAACGATTAATCCTCTGGCCTATGCTGGTTTCTCAAGGATGAAAGCAATGTCCACCAATAATGATTCACCTGAAAAAGCAAGTAGACCATTTGACAAAGAACGAGATGGCTTTGTCATGTCGGAGGGAGCAGGAATCTTATTGCTTGAAGATTATGAGCATGCCCAAAAAAGGGGGGCAGCTATTTTAGGTGAAATCATTGGCTACGGATCCACAACCGATGCTCACCATATTACATCCCCTGCTTATCAGGGGGCAGAAAGGGCGATGAGACTTGCCTTGAAAATGGCAGAGATCCCGCCAACATTAGTCAATTATATCAATGCCCATGGAACAAGCACTCCTGAAGGGGACAAATCAGAAACAAAGGCAATAAAAGAGGTATTTAAAGACCATGCCTATCAATTGAAGGTAAGCTCTACTAAATCGATGACAGGTCACTTATTTGGAGCAGCAGGAGGAGTAGAGGCAATCATCACTCTGAAAAGCATTTTGGAAGATACAATCCCACCAACTATTAATTATGAAAATCCAGATGAAGAATGTGATCTGGATTATGTGCCGAACCATTCAATTCAAACAGAAGTAAACTATGCTATCTCCAACGGCTTTGGGTTTGGTGGACACAATGCCGTCTTAGTATTTAAAAAATTTACGGAAGGTTTAATTAAATAGATATAAACAAGCGCTTCCCACTTATTGGCGTGGAAAGCGCTTGTTTTTTTGTTGTGAAGATGAACATCCAGTAGGGAAATCGTACATAAGAATATCACTTTACCCAATGAAATTTGCCAATTCATTCGTAAACTTCTTTTGCTCTTCCCAGAACAAACCATGACCACTGTGTTCAAACCAAACAAGCTTAGAGTTGATAATTCCCTGATGCAAGATGGAAGCCAGCGGTGGCAAACAAATTTGATCATGTTGACCATGAAGAATCAATGCAGGCACCTGAATTCTCTTGATATCTGTAAATAAGGTTTCATCTCTTAAGGAGTTTAGTAGGCCTGCAGTGGAATGCCCTGCTGCTTCAAGTCCTAATTGAAAGAACCAGTCTGAGAAATGTTTTGTGAGCGCCTGATGGAAGAACATGTTCGTGAAATCAGAGAGCATTTTCGGCCGATCGTTATATATCTGCCCCAGTAGTAAATTGACATCCTTCGCCTCTAATCCAAAAGGAAAGCCTGGCCGCTTTATAAAACTAGGGGCAGCCGCACCAAAAAGGGCTAATTTCGATACCCCAAAGCCCTTATGGCGTTCCATATACCTGATAACAATCGCTCCACCGACAGAATGACCTGCAAGCGTGAAACTCTGTAAACGAAGTGCTTTAACAATTTCCCGAATATCATCAGCAAGTCTATTGTACGAGTACCCTTCCCAAGGTTTATCTGACTTGCCAAATCCCCTTAGATCGATCCCAATACACCGATATCCCATCGCAGGAAGGACATTAAACTGATATTCAAATAATTTATGATTGGCTGGCCAGCCATGAACAAAGAGGATGGTTTTACTACTTTTACGATTTACATCTTCAACATATATATTCACTTCAGGAGCAACTTTAACATAATATCCCATTTTTTATCCCTCCTTTGAAAAAGGTATGGAAAAGTCCTTTTATCAATAAGCTATTCATGGATAGCTAGGCTAATACATTCGTGAACATTTTGGTACAAGTTGTAAATTTCTACTTTTTATTTTATTTAATAGTTTAAAATGATAAATGTAGGAGAATGGATCGCACTCTCCTTAATAAAAATATAGATATGTGAAATTGTGAGCAAACTAACTTTCATACAGCATAGAATTTTTTTCTAAAAATAATTATCTGGAGCTGGTTTCTGAAATGGAGAAAAAGAAGGTCGTCATAATAGGTGGAGGAATCACAGGTTTAGCAACAGCATTCTACCTGCAAAAGGAGATCAAGGATAGAGCACTGCCGCTTGTAGTCAAGCTATATGAAGCTTGTGACCGATTTGGCGGTGTGATTCACACGGTGAAGAGGGATGGCTTTATGATTGAAAAAGGTCCCGATTCCATTCTGGCTCGAAAAGCCAGTGCGCTTAAATTAATTAAAGAAGTCGGCTTAGAAGACAAAGTGGTCGCGAATACAGCCGGGAAATCTTATATATACGTTAGAGGAAGGATCCATTCGATGCCTGAGGGAGCATTCATGGGGATCCCAACCCAGGTTACACCATTTGCGCTCTCAGGACTCTTTTCCCCACTAGGAAAACTACGGGCAGCAGGTGATTTTATTTTACCAAAAGGAAAGGAAAAGGCAGATCAATCCCTCGGTGAGTTTTTCAGAAGAAGGCTTGGGGATGAAATAGTGGATAACTTAATCGACCCTCTACTGTCAGGAATTTATGCAGGCGATATCGACCGCTTAAGCTTAATGTCATTGTTTCCGATGTTCTATCATATGGAGCAAAAACATCGAAGCCTTGTGCTTGGCTTAAAAAAAACGATGCCAGCCCCACCTAAAACAGCGAAAAAAGAACCTTCAAAAAAAGGAATGTTTCTCTCCTTATCAACCGGTTTGGAATCGTTAATTGACGAAGTCGTCAAGCGGATGGATGAGGGAGCTGTTAGCAAAGGAGTCCCTGTTGAAAAAATTGTGAGAGATCAAAACCACTATTCGATTACCTTCGCCAATGGAACGGTTGAACAGGCGGACAGCGTGGTCATTGCGACAGAACATTTCCATGCACAAAAAATGCTTTCTGATTATCCGTTCATGCACACGTTTGATGATATGCCATCCTATTCTGTGGCCAACGTTGCCATGGCATTTCCAAAGTCGGCAATTAAACAGGACATCGAGGGGACAGGCTTTTTAGTGTCGAGAAACAGTGACTTTAGAATAACTGCCTGCACATGGACGCATAAAAAATGGCCTGGTACGACACCAAAGGATATGGCCTTATTACGCTGTTATGTTGGAAAACCAAATGATCAAGCGGCCGTTGATTTATCAGATGAAGAGATTATTAATATTGCATTACGGGATTTAAATAAAACCATGAACATAACCGATAAACCATTGTTCCATATCATCACAAGATGGAAAAAGGCGATGCCGCAATACAATGTTGGTCATATTGAACGGATGAAGAGTGTGAAGGAATCACTGATTAAGGAATTACCCGGAGTATTTCTAGCTGGAGGTTCCTATGAAGGTGTTGGTATTCCAGACTGTATCGACCAAGGCGAAGCTGCGGTTAAAAAGGTACTCGAGTTTTTGAGATAGTCAATAAGATGGAGTAGGGATTCGAAATTCCTGCTCTATTTTTTTTGACTGGAATCAATATCGTTTAATGGGATATTTTCCAATAAAATGCCAAATGAGAGGAGGAGCATACCGCTCTCATTTGGCGTTTTTAGAATAACTTCTAATGACTTTTTGTGTAAGCATTGTTACCAACTTTTTAACTGATTCGAATGTAAAAATGGTAAATATGTCAATTTGATGGCGGATTTTCTGAATGTAATAACTAATCAATTAATAGGCGCGAAGCCTTGGTATCTATGGTTTTTATTATATCAATATCATAAATGAGAGTAATTCCCACTTAAATATAGGTTGTTTAATAGAAGAATTATCATTAAAATAAAGATAGATTGTTTAGTAGAGAGAAATTATCATTTTATAAAAAAATTTGAAAGATTGTACTTCTTAGTTGATACCTCTATGTAATCAACTTTTAATATTATAAAAAAGGGGAAATACAAATGAAGAAGATTAGTTTAGCATGGCAGATTTTCATTGGTCTAACACTCGGTATTATTGTCGGTGCGGTTTTTTACGGTAATCCACATGTGGCAAGCTACCTTCAGCCAATTGGCGATATATTTATTCGCTTAATTAAGATGATTGTTGTCCCAATTGTTATCTCCAGCCTTATTGTTGGTGTTGCTGGCGTTGGTGATATGAAGTCTTTAGGAAAACTGGGCGGGAAAACCCTGCTTTATTTTGAAATCATTACCACGATTGCGATCATTGTTGGACTTCTTGCTGCGAACGTGTTTCAGCCAGGAGATGGCGTTGATAAATCGAAACTTACCAAAACGGATATTAACAGCTATGTAAGTACAGCCGAAAAAACTGAGTCTCATTCTATGATTGACACCGTTGTAAATATTGTTCCGACGAACATCATTCAATCATTAGCTAACGGAGAAATGTTACCAATTATTTTCTTCTCTGTTATGTTTGGACTTGGTGTGGCAGCGATTGGAGAGAAAGGGATACCAATTATCAATTTCTTCCGAGGAACGGCCGATGCGATGTTCTATGTCACAAACCAAATCATGAAGCTCGCGCCATTCGGTGTGTTTGCATTAATTGGTGTTACTGTTTCGAAATTTGGAATTACCTCATTAATTCCACTGGGAAAACTAGTCCTGGTTGTATACGGATCCATGTTTTTCTTCATTCTTGTCATCCTTGGATTAGTAGCAAAAATTGCAGGATTCAATATTATCCACCTCATTAAATATTTAAAAGACGAATTAATTTTAGGTTACACGACAGCAAGTTCAGAAACCGTTCTTCCAAAAATTATGGAAAAAATGGAGAAATTGGGCTGTCCTAAGTCGATTACATCTTTCGTGATTCCAACAGGATATTCCTTTAATCTAGATGGCTCCACGCTTTACCAAGCGATTGCCGCTCTGTTTATTGCGCAAATGTATGGAATTCATATGAGTATTGGACATCAAATTACATTAGTTCTTGTATTGATGTTAACATCTAAAGGAATTGCCGGGGTACCAGGTGTATCGTTTGTTGTTCTACTAGCCACTTTGGGCAGCGTAGGTATTCCTGTAGAAGGACTAGCATTTATTGCCGGAATTGACCGTATTCTTGATATGGCTCGTACTTGTGTAAACATTGTCGGAAACTCTTTGGCTGCAATTGTTATTACCAAATGGGAAGGCCATGAGCTTAAAAATTATCAAGAACGTAAGGTAGCTTAAAATAGGGAAAACAGGACATCTTCTAAAATGGGAGATGTCCTTTTCATCGGGTTAATGATTCTGAATCTTAAATAAAGTCAGGTAATATTATTGACTTATAAAAGTTTTACATACTAAAATGGATAAAACCGATAGAAATACTCATATTTTGATTTGTATATAAACGAGAAAATTGATTTTCCAAATTTATGGGGCTATTTACGAGATTTATTTCAAACCCCCGGTTTTGGAGATACGACAGAATTCGATGCAATTAAACGGCATTATCATCTGTCGAACCATATCGCTAGTGATGATCAGAAGGGATATAATATCTTGCCGAAGGGTCCCGACCTCTCTGGGCTTACTTCTCAACATGGTCGACAAGTTTTAAGTAATAAGGTTGAAAAGTTTTTAATACACTGAGAAAAACTGACTAGAAGCAGGTGGTAAAATGATTATTCGTAATGCTGCAGCGGATGAATTATCATTCATTCGAGAACAAAGAGTAAACTCATATGAAGAACATGCCCAAAACATTCCTGAAGATCATTGGAAGGCTCTTAAACATTCAATCTCGTCGGATGCTGATGCGCAGGAGGATGTGGAACGAATTGTTGCTGAAATTGATGGGAAAATAGTAGGCAGTGTTGCCTTGTTTCCTGCAAAAACCGATGCCTACGAAGGATTGGTAGATGAGTTGGATTATCCTGAAATACGAATGCTCGCAGTGACACCGCAAGCTCGAGGCAATGGGGTGGCAAAAGCACTGATTTCAGAATGTATTCGACGAGCGAAAGTGCAAGGCTGTCATTCAATCGGCCTGCATACCGCAGATTTTATGAAAAGTGCGATGGGACTATACGGCCGCCTTGGTTTTGAAAGGTTACCGCAATTCGATTTTGAACCTGCGGATGACGGCATCATAGTGAAAGCGTATCGACTTACTTTTGAATAGTACTTTATTGTTTTGGAAAGCTGGTACTAGAAATTATTTTATAAAACCCACTTGACAGGTAGGAAAAGTCAGAATAAAATGTAAATAATTCAAAGAAAACAATTAATTTAATATTAAGCTGATTGGAAAACCAAAGGCTTATACTCTTATTTAGGGGTATAAGTCTTTTTTTATTCGAAGGGGGACTAATTATGATCTATCCGATTAGTAAGTGGAGTCCACATTGTTGTCAGTCATTTTGTATTTTTTCAGGTTTATGTAGATGAATAGAATCAAAGGGTCTTTTTTTAGACTATAAAACCAAGTATTCCTATGTGATATTAGCAGTTTAAGGGAGGATGAAAATATGGCAATTGTGGATCAAGCAAAAGCAAACTATATTCTAACGACACTAAAGGGGATGGAGTATGGTTCTGTGGTCATAACCGTTCATGACGGTACGATCACTCAAATTGATAAGACAGAGAAAACACGATTTGCACAAAATAAGAGAACATCTAAATAACAAAGATGATTTGCAAAAAGTGACCACACTTATTATTGGATTTATTTTAAAAAAATAGCCGATCAGTCTACTGAAGGCTACTTATTTTCTAGACTATGCGAGAGATGATTGTTGCTCACCGGACTTATCTTAACTCCGAAAAGCAGACAACCGACCTTTAAGCGATAGTCCTAAAAATAGGTAGCCTTTTTTGTTTAAAAAAAAGGAGGAAATCACAAATGAAACTAGCTTACAAATTCACAACCGTGCTTATTCTTATCGCTCTTATTCTGACAGGGTGCAGCAGTCAGCCTAGTAATCAAAGCACTGAGAAAAAAGATAGGGGGACCAAACAAGAGGCCGCGAAAACAAAAGAACCTGTCCAATTATTAAATGTTTCATATGACCCAACCCGAGAACTTTATGAAGAGTTTAACGGAGAATTCGCTAAGTATTGGGAAAAGGAAAAAGGTCAGAAGGTAACTATTCAACAGTCACATGGTGGTTCAGGGAAGCAAGGACGTGCTGTCATCGATGGTCTTGAGGCAGATGTTGTTACGCTGGCATTGGCATATGATATCGATGAGATTGCAAACTTAGGCGGCTTACTTTCGAAGGATTGGCAAAAGAACCTTAAGGATAACTCGACTCCGTATACGTCAACGATTGTGTTTCTAGTTAAAAAGGGGAATCCAAAAGGGATTAAAGATTGGGACGATTTAACGAAAAAGGGAACTTCGGTCATAACTCCAAATCCAAAGACATCCGGTGGTGCCCGTTGGAATTACTTAGCAGCATGGGCGTACGCAAAAGATAAATTTAATGGGGATGAAACGAAAATTAAAAAGTTTATGAGCCAACTATATAAAAATGTTGAAGTATTAGATTCTGGTGCCCGCGGAGCAACTACTACATTCGTTGAACGAGGCATTGGTGATGTCTTGATTGCCTGGGAGAACGAGGCTTTCTTAACACTTAATGAATTAGGAAAAGACAAGTTTGAGATTGTCGTCCCATCCATAAGTATTCTTGCCGAACCGCCAGTTGCTGTGGTGGATAAGAACGTCGAGAAAAAGGGAACTAAAGAAGTTGCTGAGGCTTATTTAAATTATTTATACAGTGATGTAGGACAGGAAATTATCGCAAAGAATTATTATCGCCCCCGTAATCAAGCGATTCTTGACAAGTATGCAGATGTCTTTCCAAAAATTTATTTAGTAACAATTGACAAAGATTTTGGAGGATGGAAAAAAGCACAGGAGACACACTTCAATGATGGCGGGACGTTTGATCAGATTTACCAGCCATAGTAAGTAGTTCAGTTAGACGGGTGTCCTTCATCAGGTGTGATGGGGATGCCCTACATGTATCTTATCCGGAAGGGGTCAACCTCATGGCTCGTTTAGCAAGTTTAAAAGTGAAAAGAAATAGTGTGCTGCCGGGATTCGGCCTTTCGCTCGGATTTACGATGTTTTATATAAGCATCCTTGTCATTCTGCCATTATCCATGATATTTATTCATTCTATGACCGTAGAGTGGTCGAAAATTTGGGGGACGATTTCTGACCCGAGGGTAGTTGCCTCCTATAAACTGAGTTTCGGTGCAGCCTTTTTCGCAGCATTTATTAATGTTATTTTTGGCGTACTAATCGCATGGGTGCTGGTACGTTATCAGTTTTTTGGTAAAAGAATTATTGATGGGCTAGTTGATTTGCCTTTTGCCTTACCAACAGCGATTGCCGGGATTGCCTTAACGACTTTGTATACGGAAAATGGCTGGGTTGGGCAGTTTTTAAGTTTTAAGGTGGCGTTTACTCCGCTCGGGATTACACTAGCATTAACATTTATTGGGCTGCCCTTTGTGGTTCGCACCGTTCAGCCCGTCCTGCAAAGCTTAGAAAAAGAAATGGAAGAAGCGTCGGCTAGTTTAGGTGCAAACCGTTCGCAAACGTTTGTAAAAGTAATTTTTCCAGAAATCCTGCCAGCTGCTCTAACGGGGTTCGCGCTTGCCTTTGCCCGGGCGCTGGGGGAATATGGCTCGGTCGTCTTTATTGCAGGGAATATGCCGATGAAGACAGAAATTACTCCGCTGCTAATCATGACCAAGTTAGAACAATATGATTACGCTGGTGCTACGGCGATAGCAGCTGTTATGTTGATTTTTTCCTTCACGATTCTACTTATTATTAACGTATTGCAGTGGTGGACGAATCGGAAATTTATATAGCTTTTAATAGTTTTAGAGGGTGATTTTGCGATACGTAAATAAAATGGTTCAATCCGCAAATAAACCGGCTAGATGCGCAAATAAACTAGGTATTTCCGCAAATAAACTTTTGTATCCAAGTGAATGATCCGCTGTTTGCGTAAAATTGTTAGTTTTTAACGACGTTCAAGTCTAACTTAGTATAAAATTACACCTTATCAACGAGTTTATAAAATTTATCAGCGGAATATTACCTTTTATCAGCGAATCTAAGCCATATATCAGCGAAAATGAGGTTTTATCAGCGAATCTAAGCCATATATCAGCGAAATCAAAATTAGCAACAATATTCTAACAAAGAACCATTACGGACTCGTCTAAAAAGAGGATATAAATTTAAGTCCAGAAGGAGGTACCTATGGCCGGAAATGTTCCAATCCAATATTCCAGTACACCGCTTCAAACTACAACCCGCAATTCAGAACCGGGACTCGTACGCTGGTTACTAATCACACTCGCATTAGCATTTTTAGGTTTGTTTTTGGTGCTACCATTGGTTGCCATTTTTATAAAAGCCTTTGATAAGGGTATAGCCGTTTTCCTAGAGGCCGTTAGCAATCCAGATGCATTATCTGCAATCAAGTTAACTTTGATCATTACCTTGATTACCGTGCCACTTAATGCCATCTTTGGCGTGGCTGCCGCCTGGGTCGTAACCAAGTTCAATTTTAAGGGAAAAAGTCTACTGATTACGATTATTGATCTGCCATTTGCCATCTCCCCAGTCATCGCGGGATTGGTATTTGTTCTATTATTTAGTGCGCATGGCTTATTTGGACAATGGTTAATCGACCATAATATCAAAATTATTTTCGCAGTACCCGGAATCGCCCTGGCAACACTTTTAGTGACATTGCCCTTTGTCGCCCGGGAACTCATTCCATTGATGCAAACTCAGGGGACGGCCGATGAGGAAGCATCCTTGACACTGGGGGCGAGCGGTTGGAAGACATTCCTTTTGGTAACTCTGCCGAATATTAAATGGGGACTATTATATGGGATTATTCTCTGTAGTGCTCGAGCAATTGGGGAGTTTGGAGCTGTTTCGGTCGTTTCAGGACATATCCGAGGAATGACGAATACAATGCCGCTCCATATTGAAATTTTATACAATGAATATCAATTTTCCGCGGCATTTGCGGTTGCTTCCTTAATGTCATTTTTTTCCATCATAACCTTGATTGTAAAAAATGTCATTGAATGGAAAGCAAAAAAATCATTTGAACCTGGAGAAGGAGTTCACTAAGATGAGCATTCAAATTCAAAATATCTCAAAATCATTTGGGAACTTTCAAGCCCTCGATCAAATTAATCTTGATATTCAAACAGGGGAGCTCGTCGCTCTTCTTGGTCCGTCTGGTTCTGGGAAAACATCACTTCTAAGAATCATCGCAGGCTTAGAAGGTGCGAATCAGGGAGCCATTTTGTTCGGAGAAGAAGACATGACCCATATCAGTACAAAGGAGCGGAAAGTAGGATTTGTTTTCCAGCATTATGCCTTGTTTCGTCATATGACTGTTTTTGAAAATGTGGCCTATGGATTAAAAGTCCGGCCAAGGAAAACGCGTCCTTCCAAAACCGAAATAAAAGAAAAGGTCATGGAATTACTAAAGCTAGTAAAATTAGAAGCCTTTGCTGAACGGTATCCTTCCCATTTGTCAGGCGGCCAGCGGCAGCGGGTGGCATTAGCGAGAGCACTGGCTGTTGAGCCCAAGGTTCTCTTGTTAGATGAACCATTTGGTGCGTTAGATGCCAAAGTCCGCAAAGATCTTCGCAGATGGCTAAGAAAGCTCCATGATGACTACCAGATTACGAGCATTTTTGTGACGCACGACCAAGAGGAAGCGCTGGATGTTGCCGACCGAGTTGTCGTGATGAATGAAGGGAAGATTGAGCAAATCGGCACGCCAGAGGAAGTATATGAAAATCCAAACAGTCCTTTTGTTTATCACTTTTTAGGAAATGTTAATTTGTTTAAAGGGCGCCTCCATAAAGGGAAATTACAACACGGTAATTTTGAAGTCGATGCACCCGAATTCTCCGCAACAGAGAATACCGAGGCAGTCGGTTACGTTCGACCGCATGATATAAGTATCGAAAGAGAGGCTAGCCTGGATTCAGTTGCTGCAAAAATTAATTATATTCATTTAGTCGGCGCCACCGTCCAACTTGAACTGATTCGAAAAGATAATGGCGAGTACCTAGAAGTGGAATTAAGAAAGGAGCAATTTCGAAGCCTTAATCTAAAGTCAGGGGAAGAAGTGTTTGTAAAACCAAAACAATTAAAGGTTTTTATTCCTGCTGATTATTCCATTTAAATAAGAAAACCAAAGGCCTATACTCAAATCGAGCATAGGCCTTTAATGGTTTGGAAAGGAGTAGGCATACCTCTATCTATTAGTTCCAGTCCGTATGAAAGACTCCTTCCATATCAGTTCGCTCATACGTATGGGCACCGAAATAATCCCGTTGTGCCTGTAAAAGGCTGGCATTTGAACGGCCGTTTCGGTAACTATCGAAATAAGAAAGGGAAGTACTTAAACATGGAAAGGCGATACCGGAATTTATACCCTCGCATACCATTTTCCTTAGTCCTGATTGATACTCTTTTGTTTTTTCAGCGAAAAATGGTGCGATTAATAAATTCTTCAGATTTACTTGACTCTGATAGGCTTCACTGATTACGTTTAAAAACTCGGCCCGAATAATACAGCCGCCCCGGAAAATAAGTGCAATCTCTTCTAATGGTAAATTCCAGTCATAGAGATCAGATGCCATTTTATATTGTGTAAAACCCTGGGCATAGGCGCAAACTTTCCCCATATATAATGCTTGTCTAACGTACTCAATCCATAAATTCTTATCTAAAGCCTGCTGGTCCATTCCTGGGCCTGCTAATATATCTTCTGCTATGACCCGTTCCTCTTTTAATGAAGATACATACCGGGCGAACAATGACTCGGTAATGATTGATAGGGGGATACCGTTATCTATCGCTTGCATGCTTGTCCATTTACCTGTGCCTTTTTGCCCTACTTTATCAAGGATGACATCGATCAGTGGTAAATCTGTTTTTTCATCTTTTTTCTTTAAAATTTCTGCCGTGATTTCGATTAGGTAACTTTTCAGTTCACCCTGATTCCATGTTCCAAAGATATCAGCAATTTCATTCACAGATAACTGTAACCTATCCCTTAAAAAGGTATAGGCTTCAGCAATCAATTGCATATCAGCATATTCAATTCCATTATGGACCATTTTCACAAAATGCCCTGCACCTTTTGGACCAATATATGTGCAACATGGGGTCCCATCGACTTGGGCTGCTATTTTTGTAAGAATGGGAGCAACCTTTTCATAAGCTTCTTTATCTCCGCCAGGCATGATTGACGGGCCATTTAATGCGCCTACTTCACCACCAGAAATACCAATCCCTAAATAATCAATTCCTTTAGTCTTCAATTCATCATATCTTCGGGCTGTATCTTCGTAATGGGAGTTGCCGCCGTCCATGATCATATCACCTTGCTCAAGAAAAGGTACTAATGAAGAAATCACAGAATCTATCGCGGCACCAGCTGTGACCATAAGAAAGATCTTTCTTGGGGTTTCTAAGGACTGAACAAAACTTTGCACGTCATAGTACGGGTCGATCGATTGATTTTCAATTCTATGTATAAGTTTATCTGTTAAATCTCTCGTGTAATTATAGACAGCTACTTTTTCACCTTTGTTCGCCATATTTAAGGCGATGTTGCTGCCCATTACACCTAAACCAATAACTCCAATTGTATTGTCCATTTAACTTCCTTCTCCTTTTTATAAAAATGGCTATGTTAAACTTGCCTGTTGATTTCCGTTCCAGGCGCTTCGCTTTCCGCGGGCGGTTCGGGGAGCCTCCTCGTCGCTGCGCTCCTGCGGGGTCTCCCCTGCCCCGTCCTCCCGCAGGAGCGTAGCGCCTTCCACTCCAATCAACAGGGTGCCAAAATCAACAATAAGCTTTAACATAGCCATAAAAATAAAAGGCAGTAAATCCGCCGCTTTAATACTTAGTGAATTCTAAGTATAAGAGGGGGGACCCTGCCCTTTAGATAACCAAGCAGCAGATAATGAATAAAGCTTCTGCTGCTGGTCACGATTATTAAACGAATAAACTTAGTAAAAGAATAAATCCTAATCCACAAACGGAAATAATTGTCTCAAGTAATGTCCATGTTGCGAATGTTTCTTTCATGCTTAAACCAAAATACTCTTTGAACATCCAGAAACCGGCATCGTTAACGTGAGATAAAATTAAGCTACCCGCTCCAGTAGCAAGGACGACTAATGCAAGGTTAACATCTGTTTGACCCAACATTGGGATTACTAAACCAGCAGTTGTTAATGCTGCAACAGTGGCAGATCCTAAGGCAATTCGTAAAATTGCCGCGATAATCCACGCAAGTAATATCGGTGATATGGAAGTACCTTTGAATAATTCAGCTACGTAGTCACCTACACCGCCATTAATTAATACTTGTTTGAAAGCACCGCCGCCGCCGATGATTAGGAGCATCATACCAATAGCATTAATGGCTGATGTACAAGAATCCATTACATCTCTGATTGGAATTTTTCTTGCCAAGCCCATTGTATAGATAGCAAATAATAAAGAGATGACCATCGCAGTAGAGGCACCGCCAATAAAGCGGATAATGGCGAGTCCGGTATTATCTTCAAAGCCCATTGTTTTTTGAAGCAAAGTAATAATTGTAGCAATTGACATTAAAATAACAGGAAGCATTGCGGTAAATACACTGATACCAAACCCTGGTGTGTCTTCAAGTTTAAATGTTTTTTGTTCACCTAGAGAGGCAATATTACCAGTTCTTGTGAATGAAGCAGGTACGATTTTTTTGGCAAACTTTGTAAATATAGGTCCGGCAATAATAGCAGTTGGAATCGAAATAATAAAACCATATAGTAATACTTCACCAAGATTTGCACCATATTCACCTGCGATGACAGTTGGCCCTGGGTGTGGCGGTAAGAAACCGTGTGTTACCGATAAAGCTGTTGCCATTGGAATACCTAGATATAAAATAGAAACATTTAATTGTCTTGAAATGGCAAATACGATTGGAATCAATAAAACTAGTCCTACTTCAAAGAATAAAGCAATTCCAATGATGAACGAAGATACGACTACAGCCCACTGAATATTTTTTTCTCCAAATTTATCGACGAGGGTCATCGCAATCCGTTGTGCGCCACCAGAATCCGCGATTAACTTACCTAGCATTGCACCAAGTCCAAAGATTAAAGCTAAATGACCAAGTGTTCCACCTAAACCAGCTTCAATGGTTGTGACGACATCGTCTAGTTTCATTCCAAGTGCTAAAGCAACACCGAACGAGACTATGATGAGTGAGACAAAAGTGTTTAATTTTAAGCCCATGATTAAAATAAGTAATGCGATAATTCCAATTGCTACAATGACCAATGGCATAATAATTCCTCCCAAAAATTAATGATGATTTAAAAACAATATGCAAGTAAACAGCCAAGCGGCTAGTGGCAGCCGCTAAACTGGGACTTATGCTTTTCTAATTATACTTCGTTGATATTTGGCAATTCGTGTATAATCTTCTTCTAATACTCTCGATAAATTAATAAAGATCGGCAATAATTGTCTATACTCTCTTGCAGCCTCTTCTTTAGGTGTATGTTTATAGGTACTGCCAATCATTTCAGAAACGACTTCAAAGGATTCGATTTTCCCAGTAGCATATAGGCCTAAGATACAAGCACCGAGACAAGAACTTTCGTAGCTTTCTGGAACGACTACATCCAAGTCAAAAATATCAGACATCATTTGACGCCAAACTTCTGACCTTGCGAAGCCACCAGTTGCTTGGATTCGAGTCACTGGTCCCTCCATACATTCAACTAATGCTAAAAATACGGTGTATAAATTGTAAATAACACCTTCGAGCGCAGATCGAATCATATGTTCCTTCTTATGTGCCATCGTTAAGCCGAAAAAGGATCCACGCACGTCTGGATTCCATAAGGGAGCACGTTCACCAGCAAGATATGGATGGAATAACAATCCATCGGACCCCGGTTTTACACCTTCTGCAATTTTGGTTAATACTTCATATGGATCAATTCCTAGTCTTTTCGCGGTTTCTACCTCTGAAGCTGCAAACTCATCCTTAATCCAGCGAAAGACCATCCCGCCATTGTTTACTGGCCCGCCGATAACCCAATGTTTTTCCGTTAATGCGTAGCAAAAGATTCTTCCTTTCTCATCGGTTTGCGGCTGGTCAATGATGGTACGAATTGCCCCGCTTGTTCCAATGGTTACGGCAATCTCACCTTTTCGAATCGCATTTACACCAAGATTGGAAAGGGCGCCATCACTTGCACCAATTACAAAGGGAGTTAGAGGATCAATGCCCATTTGTTTTGCTAATTCTGGATTACAGTTTGTAAAAATTTCGGTGGTTGGCACGAGCTTAGATAATTGCTCACGTGATATACCAGCGATCTCTATTGCTTCCTTATCCCAATCTAATTCTTTGAGATTCATCATGCACATGGCAGAAGCAAGAGAATAATCGACAACATACTGGTCAAAGAACTTTTTAAATATATATTCCTTTATTCCGATATATTTTTTTGCTTTTTCGGCTATCTCGGGACGTTCATTCACAATCCACGTGATTTTGCTTAATGGCGACATCGGGTGAATAGGCGTTCCTGTTCGTCTATAGACTTCATGCCCATTTAATTCATTTTTTATTTTATGTGCCCAGGCCTCACTGCGATTATCTGCCCAAGTAATACAAGGTGTCAGCGGTTGGTCATTTTCATCCATGGCAATGAGGCTATGCATCGCACTGCTAAATGAGATGAATGAAATCTCTTTTTGGGGATGATTTTTCATGATCCTCGAAATGGTTTGTACCACTGCCATAAAGATTTCTTCTGGATCTTGTTCGGCTGTCGAAATATCAGGAGTATAGAGTGGGTAACCGATATTCTCTTGTTGGATGACTTCGCCTTTTTCAGTAAATAAAACAGCTTTTGTGCTTGTTGTACCGATGTCTAACCCTAACATATAGCTTGTCATTATTCCTGTACAACTCCTTTGTAAAGCATTAGTTGAGACCTCCAAAGGTCTTCTACTTTTCCTGCAACATCATCAAAGTTTTGATGCAAAGAGAGAATCATCAGGTCTCTATTTTTCGCATCGATCGCATCAATATAAAGTTGATGATTGTCCACAATACGTGGAAAGTCATCGTATTTTTCCTCGAAGCGGGCCCGCATCGACAATAGGATGAAAGCTTCCATTACAGGTTTTGCATTATTCCAGATCATCATGATGTAGGAATGATTAATCGCTCGAATAATTGTTTCATGGAATAAGACATCTTGATATGAAAACTCATCGGCATCATGATATTTGATGGCAATTTTCATCATCTCGAGTATTTTACTCAGTTCCTTAACTAACTCTTTGGTGTCTAATTTCACAAGCCGTTCATATACAAACGTTTCTATCAGTAATCGGACTTCATAAATTTCTACTATTTCTTTAATGGTAAAACCAATTACGACGGCACCCATTCTTTCTAAACGGATCAAATTTTCTGATGCAAGAGTTTTTAATGCTTCCCGAATAGGGGAACGGCTTACATCAAAGTCGGCAGCTAATTTATTTTCTGATAGGGTGGTACCGCTTTCAATAAGGCCTGAAATTATTCGCATTCTTAGCTCACAGGTGACACGTTCACCAGCAGAAGCTTTTAAAAGCCATTTTGCGGGATATAAGAATTCCTTTGATTCTGTCATTGATTCACCTTCTTGTTATACGAGTATACTTGTATACAAGTATTATAAGATACATATCAAAAAATGCAAGCGCTTTTTTTAATAAAGTCATGACAACGCAGGAAGGTGTATTCATTATTCTTAGCGAATTTAATTAAAATAATCTAAGAAAGGCCCATTAAATATAGAAGACTTGATGAAGAGGCCATATTACTGATGCATGAATGAATACATATGTTGAAAATATTGGCAGTTTTTTTAGGAGGAAATTAAGATGAGTATTTTTCTAAAACAAGTTTTTGTAGGTTTACCAAAAACGGTCGGAAATAAAGAGGCAAAGAATCCTATGGATCGAGAATGGACAAGCGCCATTTTTAAAGAGTTGGTTGAAGGACCTGTCTGGGTCGGGAAAACGGGTTTAAACGGTGATGGACAATGGGATTTGGAACATCATGGCGGGCCGGAAAAAGCTGTATTTGCTTATGGATTTGAAAATTACACCCATTGGCAAAAGGAACTAGGGATATCTGAGATAACATCCGGCGCAATGGGGGAGAACCTCGTCATGGAACAAATAAACGAGGAGGAGATTTCTATTGGTGATACTTTCCAGATTGGCGGGGCTGTTCTACAGGTATCACAGCCAAGGCAGCCCTGCTGGAAACCAGCCCGCCGTTTTAAAGTTAAAAACTTGGCGCTATTATTACAAAATACGGGCAGAACCGGCTGGTACTTTCGAGTGTTAACAGAGGGGTTTGTTGAAGATGGGCAGACGTTTACTTTGGTTGACCGACCATATCCACAATGGACCATTCAAAAGTGCAATCAAATTATCCATGCTAAGAAACAAAATATCGAGGAAATGCGTGAACTTTCCCAATGTGAATTGCTTGCACCAGGGATGAGAACCACGCTAGAGAAACGAATAGAAATGAGGGAAACACCGGATATCAGAAATAGGGTGTTTGGACCAAATGATTAATTGCTAATTGTCCTTCCTTTTCAAAAAAGCTGTAATATATAAATTTACAGCTTTTTTATGCTTGCTCTTTATAGGGGACCCTATACAATCTTTTATTAACAATCCCCGTAATAAGGGTAAGTAATAAAGATAGACCCACATAGTACGGCTGGTCCCACCATACCAAACTATGAAGGATCCCAAATTCGATCAGAACTTGGTTCACCGCATACATAAGTAATCCTGCTAAGATATATTTGCCCCACTTTATTTTCCATTTAAGGGTACTCATTAGACAATAAAACAGACTATCACATAAATAGAAAATAGCTGCTAAGGCAATCGAATCCCGTCCAGAATTTTCAAACCACCCAGGAGTGTATATTCGATTCGAGAAGAAGATGATCGGAAGTATATGGGCACTGCAAGATATGGAGCCAATAATTAAATAAAGCATCCAATTATGCTTGAGCCCTTTTGAAGGTGGTTTAATCCATTTATAATAAACTTTCGACATCGCAAAATAAAAGGGGAGTCCAAACCCAGTATATCCTAACCTCCACCAATTATGGGAATAGATATGGAGCTTTAAAAATAACCATTCAATCCCGACAAATACACCTGAAAAGAAGAACATCCAAATCCAGCCTAAATGAAAGGTTGCTATTAAGGTGGCAACTATGGGTAAAGAAAAGGCATTTGAGACAAATGCCCCCAAATTGTTGTCATAAAATGTATTATGCTGGATAAAATTAGGGTTGTATTTATAGCATGCTAAGAAATTAAAGATGATGGTCTCAATAATAAATCCTATACCAATCATGGTTAATAATAGGAATAGAGTTTGCGTATTTCTTTTTTTGAATAGTATAAAACAAAATAAACTAGTGCTGAGAACCAGTAAAGCATAATACCAATATGAATTATGCATATTATTCACTCCGATAGTAACTGGATTAATATAGTTTGTTCCTAAGAATGGAAATTATGCACTAGGGCTTACTATTTATAAACAAAACCACTAAGTAGAAACTTTTCTTAGTGGTTTACTTGGTTTTTAACAATGTTCTTATTTTTTATCAATCAGGTCATAGCCAACAATATCCAAATTCCTATAGAATCCTGTCTTACTAGGCGTTTTAAATCAACCTTCAAAAGGAATTACCTTGCTGTCTCCTCAAAAGTTACTTTAAGGACCTTTTCGGTCTGCTTGTTAAATTCAATTGTGATGAAAACGCCGAATTCCCTATTGTTTTCTTTTAACCAAAGCTTGAACCTTTCGGTGGAGGTTTGTGGTCCACTCGTTCTTCCAATGTGGAGATAATCAATTATTTTTGCATGCGGATATTTTTCATGAGTTTTCTTTAGTGCTAATGTACCCCACTTGGCATAGGAGGGAATCGGTTTGTGTTGTGCACTTACTTCATGAATGGGGGTCAGTGGATGTACACTTACCGAGATGAAAAGTAAGCTTATATATAAACTAATCAGGATCTTTTTCACGTAATTACCCTCTTTGTTTTTGCTTATATCATTTCATTTCGAGCAATAACTTATGTAGGTTTTTGTAAATCACTGTAATTATTAACCTTAAACACAAAATAATTCATAACCCTCGCTCATTGGTAAATAATACAATTGAGGTGGCGAAAATATGGATAAGGGAAATTTAAGACTCACAGCTTCCGAAATAGGTTCACTTTGGGGACAATATATAAATGGAACTATGACTGACGTGGTAAATAGATATATGGTCTCCATTATTGATGATCAATCAATAAAGGCCATTTTTGAGGATGCCATTCAGACCTTCGGAGGACAAAAGAAACAAGCCGCTGCTTTTTTAGAGAGTGAGGGCTTTCCGGTTCCGATTGGATTTACTGTATATGATATCAATAAAGGTGCAAAGAGATTATTTACTGATATATTTTGCTTAAATTACTTACATATCATGACCCTGCATGGGCTTATAGGTCATTCAACATCCTTATGTGTTTCTGTCAGAGCAGATTTACGCCATTTTTTCGATTCATGTTTAAATGATGGAAGTAGGATGTACCACCAAACCGTTGAGCTATTGCTCGAGAAAGGGCATTTCCAGCGCGACCCTTATATTTATCCTTCCGTGAACCCTGAGTTTATCTCCAGCAATGATTTCATCGATGGATTTTTTGGAAAAGGGAGAAGTTTAGCATCCATTGAAATCATCAGTATTTTTTTAAACCTAAAGAAAAGTATGATGAGTAAAGCCCTTTGTATTGGATTTAGTCAGGTTGCTCAATCAACAGAAGTAAGGAAGTTTATGACAAAGTCGCAAAACGTGGCTGAGCAGCATATCGCAACCTTTTCAAAAATCCTGCAGGCAGAGCATTTACCAGTTCCTCGTTCCATGGAAACGGAAGTGACCACTTCAACAATGTCTCCTTTTTCCGATAAGTTAATGATGTATCATATAGGTTTCTTGTCACAAGTTGCGCAAGCCTATCATGGGACAGGTTTGGCATCTTCCATGAGATCAGACCTCGTTGCAGCGTATGAAACCATTATTCTGAAAAATTTGTACGTAACCAAAAAATGGTTTAACATAATGGAACAAAATAAGTGGTTGGAGCAACCGCCACTTGCCCCTAATAGAACAGAAATTGCCAAAGAAAAATAATTAAGGGCCTAAAAGCCAAGATGTAGATGATATCTCGGCTTTTTACGTTTTCCGAGCAATAAACAGGAATGGAATTATATTCATAGAATTAATAAGAGTAGCAATCTGTTGTGGGAAAATTTTAGGTAAAAAGAGAAACACAAAATGGATTAAAGGGGGGATCATTTTGAAAATTAAATTATTAGATACATCTGATGCAGAGAGGTATTGGAAGTTAAGACTAGAAGCACTCAAGCAAAATCCAGAGGCATTTTTAACAAGTTATGAGGATGCCATAAAAAGAGAAAATCCCATTGAGCAAGTTGCCCGTAACTTTACCACAGAAGGAAACTTTACGTTTGGTGCATTTGATGATGATGAACTAATCGGAGTAGTCACCTTACTTCAAGAAAGTGCCGAGAAAATACGGCATCGAGCAAATATTTTTGCGATGTATGTCACGCCCAAGAAACAAGGACAAGGCGTAGGTAAGGCATTAATGGTAGAGGCGATCAATAAAGCTAAAACGATGGAAGAGATTGAAAAAATTAATTTATCAGTGATGGCAAGCAATGAAAAGGCGAAAAATCTTTATACCCAATTAGGTTTTAAAGTGTATGGATTTGAAGAAAATGCCCTTAAAGTGAACGGTATTCATTATAATGATGAACATATGGTTCTGCATTTGAAATTGGGGAAGGAAGATTCGAGCCTTAAAGGTGAAAGCATCTATATTAGACCATTTTCCACAGAAGATGCACAAGCACTCCTTACATTGCAAACTGTTAACCGTAGTTTTTTCGAAAAGTTTTCGATGGAACGAAATGACGATTTTTATACGGTCCAATCTCAATTGAACCGAATAAATATATATGAAGAAGATAGTAAAAATGATCAGACATATACGTTTGGAATTTTTAAAAATGATGGTCTCTTAATTGGTACTATTAATCTATTTCAAGTACTAAGAGGCTCGCTTCAAAGTGCGTTCATCGGTTATTTTTTAGATGAAAAGCACAATGGGAAGGGCTACACAACTGAAGCGGCTAAACTGCTAGTGAAATATGCATTCAATGAATTGAAATTACACCGGATAGAAGCCGGTGTCATGCCTCATAATATTGGTTCCATTCGAGTGTTAGAGAAATCCGGATTTCATAAAGAAGGAATCGCTTTGAAAAATGTAAAGATCAACGGAAAATGGGAAGACCATCAAGTTTTGGCGATTATTAATCCGAATGACTAATATTAATTAACGTGAAAAGGAAGGTCCTAGAAATGAATATAGTTGAAAAAGCGCTGCAGATAGCGAGTAAAAGTCATCGAAACCAATGCAGAAAGAATACCGACATCCCTTATATCACGCACCCAGTTACCGTCGGAATGATGTTAATGAAAGCAGGGTACGATGATGACATCATCGCAGCGGCAATTTTGCATGATACGGTTGAAGATACAGAACTTACTTTGAAAGACATTGAGCGGGAATTTGGACCAAGAATTGCTAGGATTGTGGAAGGATGTTCTGAACCCAATAAATCACTCCCCTGGAAGGAGCGGAAGGAACATACTATTGAGTTTTTAAAGACAGCATCAGAGGAAATTCGTGTCGTTGCCTGTGCGGATAAATTACATAACATTCGCTCCATAGTAAAGGATTATGATCAGCTGGGGGATGCTGTGTGGAACATTTTTAACGCCGGCAAAGAACTGCAAGCGTGGTACTACACAAATATTGTTGACAGTCTCGGTCACATGTCATCGTTCCCATTACTAAAGGAATTAGACGTTGAAGTAAATCTGCTTTTTAAAAAATAATGTCGATAAGACTCGAATCGGAAGGAGAGGACCTTGGTAAAGGAACTCTTTTTTTCAATTATGTTATAATAAAGTCACGAGAGTAAATGATTTTAATATGTGTATATTATGATAGGGGGCAAAAGTGATATGAATAAGAAAGAAATGTTGCCAACCGAAATTTCCATTAAAGATAAAAAACATATGGTAAAAGGAAATGCTATAAGGACAGCCGTATTTGCACGAAGCAAAGTAATTGAGGTTATGACTGCTGACCAGGAAAGATATTATCTTATTTATTATAAAAATGCCCTTATATATGGGGAGAAGCTTGATCAGATTGAAGAAGGAACATTTATAGATAAGGCATTTCATGAAGGTATCATTATTGAATCCCCGCATCCGCTCTTAAGTGTATTAATTCCCCACGTAAACATCACTATTCCGAATAAAAATAACCTATTTTCTCAGTTGCAAATCCATTATTCACTTCAGGAAATGGTCTACATTCTGACAACACTTGACTCGTTTTTTCAAAAAGAACAGCTTATTAAGATTATCGACAAAGTGTTCTTCCACTTTAGAAGAAGCGGGAAATTTATGAAATCCTTTCAAATCATTCAAATGTTATGTGAGTTTGAACCGACATTAAAATCTGCACAAGATCGTTTGTCCTCTCTCGAATTTAGTTCAAACAACCATTTTTACCATTCCTCGAGTTTACCTGTAATCCAAATGAAGGACCCTCTATATGTTGAATTACATTGCTTCAAAAATCGAACCAATCCAGATGAACGAATTTTATTAGAAGAAATAGTGAGTAAACAAGACGATTTAGTTGAGTTATTGTTGTGGTTGGAAAATACAGGGAAATACAAAGAGACTAAATTGATTGAAAAGTATACGAGTATTGCGTTACGTTATGTGACGATGGAAGAATGGATGCTGATATTGGCTCAACTCAACATCAATCCGTTTCATGTGCTGCATGATTCAAAATCTATTATCAAAAAAATGCTTAAAGATGGTAATTATGAGAAAGCTGCCTTATGCATATTAGATTTTATCGATGACATGCCCGCCTCCTACGATGCCATTCTTCTTTTAATCTGGGAGCATTCCGACCCAATATTTGTGATTGCACATTTTGATCAATTCATTATGTTATTGCAGCATCTTTCCCACGAAGAGAAGACGAAACAATTTGAAGAAATGGTCTTTAAATTTGCTGAAATCCTTCTTAAGGAGCATGATCTTAAAACTGTTCATGAAAAACTTATCCCTATTCAAAAGGTAATCCCAGATTTAGATGTGATTAGAAAAATTAGTGAAATGGTAAATTTATTAGAGGATCCCGATCGGATGATGGAATTGGGTGATTATTATGCGGAGTTTAAACAATTCGATCAAGCAATCGATTGCTTCTTCTGGGAAATGGAGCTGCAGCCGCAAAATCCTTCTCCCGTACGAAAAATCAGTAAAATGTATCAATCTAAAGGGATGGTAAAAGAGGCTTCAGCCTATCAAAAAATTTTCGCTCAATTAAAAAGTAATCAAGAAACTGGATGACCCCCATCATCCGCTTAACTAGTAGCATAAACTAAGGTCATCAGAGTAGACTTCTGATGACCTTTCGTGGTTACTATACCTTTAATCATAAAAACTAAATTCTGTTTTTAACATCCTCTCTTATCAGTTCGATAATATTCTCGGATAAATTCGCAGGCAGGGATGTCCCATTCTTAAAAACCCAGGCATTAACAACTTCAAAGTCCTCTTTTTTAAAGGTAATACTATAATCTTGGTCTTCGTATGTAAAATCAGCTGTCACTTCTTCTTGGTCATAAGCTTCCTCATCAATAATCATATTAAATATTTCATAAGGTTTCACGGTTATGCTCCTTTGTATCTTTATTGTATGTAAATAGGGTTAACTTTAAAAATATGTTTATTCAATGGTAGCTACAAAAACTACTATATTTCACTTTAATATATTAAATAAGAATATGATAAAATGGGGATGGGAGCGAATGGAGGTTGGCAGCAATTGATTACTTTCTATAAAATCCTTGTATGTATACATATTTTTTCAGCCATCTTGGGGATGGGTCCAGGTTTCATATTAACGACAGTGGTCAAATCTGGGAAGAACATGACCGAATTAAGACATTCATATAGGATTAGACATAAGTTACATATATTTGTAATGGTCGGCGGCACGCTTTTATTAATCACAGGGTTGAGCATGGGGTTCATTAATCCGAGCCTGTTTCGGATGGGATGGTATGTAACCAGTCTCTTTCTCTTTTTGGCTGCGCTAGCAATTGGACCTCTCGTTTTATCACCTAGGTCAAAACCAGTTAAAGCCCTTTTAGCGTCGCACAAAGGAGAAGAAATTCCCGAAGAATATTGGAGTTTATCAAAAGTTCTTTTTCGATTTGAAAACCTTGAAAATGTGATCTTTCTCATCATCATCGCCCTGATGATTTTCAAGCCATTCTAAAAAGGTGTCAGGCACCACTCGTAGACAAATGTCCACGAACGGTGCCTGACACCTTTTAATTTATCATGTCTTTTAAGTTTACCGCTTAACTTGGAATAGGACTGCTTTTAACGTGGAAGGTGAGAATAAGCTAATCGGATGGGCTTTCAGTTGAAGTACATTGATAAGCTTTCCATATACATTTTGATTGCTTTCACAGGCTAAAATCACTCGTTTTACATACCACTTCAGTAATGGCAGTCCAAACGGTTTTGCACCGTCGGTATGGGTGAAGCGAAAGTCTTCAGTTAAAGCGATTAACCATGGGACATCTATGATTTTACTGAAGCTTCGATGAGCATTATTCGATATTTGCGTAAGTTTATTTTTATGTAACGCTTTTTGAAGTTCCTTTTTCAGAGCAATCGCCTCAAGTGCAGCAATGCTCATTCCCTGACCAAATACAGGATCAATACGGCAAAAGGCATCCCCGATAACAATTAGTCCATTTGGGAACCGTTGTAACTTATCATAATGAAAACGTCGTAATGCAGGGAAGCGGTAAACGCTGACATCCGTATCAGGTGTTCCATTTTTAATTGCCTCATATACATCGGCTTGTTCAAGACTTTTGGCATACTTAATGAATTCCTCTTCTGTACTTGGTGGCGATTCCACTCCATACCCAAGTAAAGTCACCATCCACCGCTGATTTTCAATCGGGAAAATCCCTCCTCCATGGGTTTGTTTTGGAGGATTGGGATAAACCAACAAACTCCCCCAGTCATTATTTATGGAGGAAAGGGAGCTGTAGATTCGGCTGGCATAGAAAAGGTTGACTTTTACTTCGGTTTTTTGGGGGGCATCGAAACCTAATTGTCTGAGCCAATTAGATAAACTTGACCTAGCACCTGTAGCGTCAACAACCAAATCAGCCTTAAGTGAAATGGCTGCTTCTCCATCATTTTGAATCTCTACTCCTACGATACTGGTAGATTCACTACTGATCAGTAACTTTTTCACTTTAGCACCATATAAAAAGTTTATATTCGGAATCATCTCTAGTCTGCGATGGATATGCCATTCAAGGAATGGTCTGCTTTGCTGGATAATTGACATGCCGGCTTGATATTTCACCTTCCAGCATCCATGATGATTCCAGGCCAGTTCACTCGCAAAATCAGATTTTACTGATCCATCTGCGATAAGTTCATCCACAATCCCTGGAAAAAGGTCATTTAATATCTCCTCGCCACTTTTCAAAAGGGCGTGACCATGTGCCCCTTGTGGCACTCCGGTTCTAGTAAAATCCTTTTCATTCATATGGTCCTTCTCTAAAATTAACACTTCTTTGAAGAAATCGGACAAAATCCGCGCTGCGAGCAAACCGGCAATGCTTCCGCCGATAACCAGTGCTTTTTCTCCTAAAAACCTATTTGTTGTTGACATTCCTAGCAAACCTCCGATAATACTATTTGCACGATATAATTAATGGTTAGTATTATATCATTTTTTTATGGTTCCTATGAGTTTAGAATGTGTAGGATTTACCTAAACTAATAGGGAATTAAAGAGAAAATCGGATTAGAGGGAGATTGGTGTGTTTGATAGATTATAAAATTAGTACATATGAGGAAGCAGTCAAGGTCGTTAAGGAAGTTGGTTTTCTTCCATTGTCGCCGCTAATTCCTCACTATCCTTCGCTTGATAGCATTACATCCAAAGAACATTGGTATTCGGGTTCAGAATTTGACCCATGGTTATGGAGGGCGCAGTTCCCTGTTGATGGTGTGGCAGCCTACGGAAAGTTTGTTAAGAAGAAATCAGTTTTAATCTCCCGTGAGTTCCTCCCATTAGTAAGTGCGATATTGGGGTCACAGTATTCAGTGGCTAAACGTTACAATGACGGTCTTGTTTCTAGAGAAGCCTTAGAATTATTTACTTTGATTAGTGAGGAAGAAGGCATAGACACAAGAGTATTAAGAGCCAAAGCAGGTATGAAAGACAAAGAAAAGAAAAAGGCGTTTGATAACGCATTGTTGGAATTACAGGGGTCTATGGATATTGTTGTTTCAGGGACAAAGGAGAAAACGAACGTTTCGGGCGAGAAAAACGGCTGGAGCAGTACATCCTTCGAAACACTTGCCTTTTGGTCAAAAAATAACCACGTGGATCAAAGAAAAATAGAAATGGACGAAGCAAAACATGAGCTGAAAAACCATTTTGCGCAGTTATGCAGTCCCGAGTCTATGAAAGCATTAGTAAAGATTTTTAAGCTTTAGGTTTAGGTGAATTTCATTGATATACATATTATGACAAATTTCGCTCTTGATTCTTAGAGTAGAATAAAGTAGTATGTAAACTACGATATTCGAAAGGGTGACCATAAAGCCAATGATTCACTAAACCTATTAAAAGAAAAAATTCGGATCATCATACGAACATATTTCTGGATAGGGTTAGTGCGGGCTTTTATAGACAAAAGGGAGTTTAAGGTACTTGGTGTACTGTGCCCTTTTGTTGTAAAGTACCTCCTGTCCAGATAAATGGATAAGGAGGTTTTTTTATGGAAGAAACAAAATCAAACATTACCATGGGGGACTTATTTAGAAATCGAGTGATACGCACCATCTTACTCTCGACATTATTTTTACAAATTGGTATTTGGGTACGTAACTACTCCATATTGTTATTTGTTATTGAGCAGACAAATGAAGATCCGGTTGCGGTATCGCTTATTTCTGTTGCAGAATTCGCGCCTATTTTTCTATTTTCCTTTATTGGTGGCACCTTTGCTGACAGATGGCGTCCGAAACGGACAATGATATGGTGTGACTTCCTCAGCGCGCTGTCTATCTTTATTGTATTATTAACACTAGTATTTGGGGGCTGGAAAGTTATTTTCTTCGCCACACTTGTATCATCGATTCTTTCACAGTTTTCACAGCCTTCTGGAATGAAACTGTTCAAGCTTCATGTAAAGGAAGAACTTATTCAAACGGGTATGTCGATGTACCAAACGGTGTTTGCTTTGTTTATGATTTTAGGGCCGATTATCGGTACGTTTGTTTACCAGCATTACGGCATTAGTGCAGCGATTGCCATTATGGGTATTGCCTTTATGCTATCGGCAGCGATTCTATTTATGCTTCCTCCTGACCGGGAAAGCGAAGAAAATGCTGTAAAAACCACACTTATGGAGGAAATGAAGGAAGGCTTCCGTTATGTTTGGAACAGCCGGGCACTGACTTTGCTGGGTGGCTGTTTTGCAGCAGCAGGTTTAGGACTGGGGCTAACGCAGCCACTTTCCGTTTTCCTCATTACGGAACAACTTGGTTTACCTAAAGAGATGCTGCAATGGTTGATGGCAGCGTTTGGAGCAGGGATGATTTTAGGTGGAGGTCTCACGATGGGGTTAGCGAAAAAGACTCCTCCGCAAATCTTGCTTGCAATTGGAATGAGCGCAAGTGCTATTGGATTTTTTGTAATGGGGCTTTCAGAGCAGTTATGGCTGACATTGACCGCGCAATTTATTAGCGGCTTGTTTATGCCCTGTATTCACATTGGAATTAATACGATGATTTTGAAAAATACAGATGAAGCTTTTATTGGTCGAGTCAATGGCATTTTAAACCCGATGTTTATGGGGACCATGGTCATTACCATGAGTGCGAGCGGATGGCTGAAGAAAACAACTTCGCTTGTCGCGATGTACGAAGCGTCAGCCCTACTCTTTATAGTGGGTGTAATTATCCTCATTCCACTCTTCAAGCGTTCGGTTAGTATATTGAAAAAGAGTGAGGAAGTATAAGTTTTAAAGCTGCTCTGTTTTTTAGAGCAGCTTTTTTATGCAAAAAATCGCCAGTGCCATCTGCTTCTTTCTGCCACAAAAAAAAAGTAGTGGAAGCCTACGATTTTTTAGTCTTGATAGCTTGCTGAAAATAAGGTTGATCGCTTACATTGACATTTTTTGAATTTGTATTCGTGCTAATTAATAAGTCTCCATTTGCATTTGCAAAAAAAAACCTGAAAGGCGAAGATCTTTACCCATTGTTTCCCGAAGTAAATTTTCCACATCATTAAAGTGTTGGATCGTTAATAGTTTAAGAAACCGCAATTGAAGGAAAGAGGGATAAAAATTCTGTTAAATCCTGTATATGTATAATAAATGTTCTCTTATTGTGGATTCTAATACCAAATGGTATTTATAATCCGAATTTATATGAAAGAACTGAGGAGATTCTATGGAAGATAAAATAAAAATTCGATTAACGGCTGCCGAAATGTCAACATTATGGAGCCAATATTTGAGTGACACACTTGCGGTTTGTGTGTCCAGTTATTTTATAGAGAAGGTGGAAGACGAGGAAGTACGTCCCATCATTGAATTTACACTGGATGTAGCTAAGGGCAACATAACGATTATGCAGGAACTGTTTAAAAAGGAGAATTTCCCTGTCCCGATTGGCTTTACGGATCAAGATATAAATCCAAAAGCCCCAAAACTATTTTCAGACACTTTTGTTTTAATGTTTTTTCGCAATATGTCTATTCTTGCACTGGCTGCAAGTAGTGCAGCATTAGGATTGGTGACACAGGCAGATATCGTCGATTTTCATAAACGTATATTAAATTCTGCGGTTAAGTTGCAGGATCTGACAAGGGATCTCATGTTGGAACAAGGTACATATATCAGACCTCCCTACATTTCTACACCTGACAAGGTTGATTTTGTGAAAAGGGATCATTTTTTAGCTGGCTTTTTCGGACATAAGAGGCCGATTACTTCTGTAGAAGTCACGCATTTGTTTTTAAATATCCAAACAAATATGATTGGAAAGGCACTAATAACAGGGTATGCACAGATTGCACAGGATCAAGAAGTGAAAGAATTTTTGGTAAGAGGAATGCAAATTGCGCAACAACATGCAAATCAATTTAGTGAGATTTTAATAAAAGAGGATCTTCCCGCTCCAATGAGTCGGGATTCAGCTGTTACCGACTCAACCGTCCCTGTTTTTTCAGATAAATTAATTATGTTTAATATTTCATCAATGATTGCAGCAGGGATTGGAAATTACGGGATGGCCATCGCTGCAAGTCCAAGAAGGGATATTGCGCTAAAGTATGCGGCTTTGATTCCGGAAATCTCTCTGTATGCGGAAGCAGGAGCGAAGATTATGATCAAGCATGGGTGGATGGAGGAACCTCCTCAAGCAGATGATCGGGATAAAATCATTCAGGGCTAGGAGATTAAGTTTAAGTTACTATATTCAACTATTTTTTCGAAAACCGTCATTTTTTAAATGTCGGTTTTTTTCTTATTTACTTAAACTGCATATGAATTACCTTTTGATCCTATGAAGTTATTAATAAAAAATTGAAACTTTTGGACCATCAGGATTTCACCCGTTTATTCCTCCAAAAAATAATCGAATAAATTTTCCCAACGCAAAAATGAACTTAGCGTTGGATTTTTAATAGAATAGATGGTATTTTCGCTGGTGCCTGACACCATGTCCCACACTTTTTCCCAATTATCCTAAAAGATTCATCGTGTTATGATTATTTTGAAAATTCGTACAGAAAGATCATTAGGAGGCGGTTGGAGATGAAAAAGAGAACTTCACTTGTACTAGCTTTGGGATTAACGATGGGGTCTGTACTACCGATTACTGCTGCGGCGGAGACAATTCCTTACAATGTTACGGTTAAGAAAGACGCGTCGCAGTTTGGTAAGGATGCAAAGGTCAACTGGAAGAAAGGACAAACGGTACCATCTTTTGTCCATGGGAAACTATCGACCAAAGTTTATAAAGACATAGATGGGATTAAGCAATTTTTAAAAGAAAATAAGGCACTTTATCAGTTAGATACAGCTAAAGATTTAACATTACTCGATGTTGAGACGGACGGGCTAGGCAGCACTCACTATAATTTTATTCAATCGATTCAGGGGATTCCAGTGGATGGGGCGAAGTTTAAGGTCCATACCGATAAAAATGGAATCGTTACAGCAGTCAATGGTGATGTGTTCCCAGAAGCATCTTCTTATTTCAAAGGGGCCCTGAAAGCACAACTATCCAAGGAAACTGCCCTTGAGCAGTCTTGGAAATCTATAAAAGTAACCAAAGAGGAAACCATCACGAATGCTGAAGCAGGTCCTACTGGCAAAAAAATAGAAGATACCGTTGAAAAGGCGGAACTAGTTGTTTATAAAAATGGTAATGAATTTAATCTGGCTTACAAAACAAATCTGCAATTTATTCAGCCATATCCTGCAAACTGGGTGGTCTATGTGGATGCCGTTAATGGTAACATTATAAATTCCTATAATGCAGTGGCTGATGGCACTGGGGTCGGTGTTCTAGGGGATACAAAAACTCTTAACACCTACTATTCGAGCGGTACTTACTATCTATATGATATTACTAAGCCAATGACGGGTGTCATAGAAACAAGAACGGCGGTAAATAGATCCCGGTTACCTGGAAATTATTCTGTTGACCCTGACAATAATTTTAACGCAACGTCACAGCGAGCCGATGTAGATGCCCACTACTATGCGGGTGTCGTCTATGATTATTATAAAAATACGTTTAATAGAAACAGTTTTGATAATAATGGAGCGACTCTTCGCTCAACCGTCCACTATGGCAGGAATTACAACAATGCGTTCTGGAATGGTTCGCAAATGGTATATGGAGATGGGGATGGAATTACCTTCCGTTCATTGTCGGGTGCGCTTGATGTCGTAGCCCATGAATTAACACATGCAGTAACAGAAAGAACAGCTGGGTTAGAGTATCAGTATCAGTCAGGTGCATTAAATGAGTCCATTTCTGATACGTTCGGAGTATTCCTTGATAAAGGGGATTACTTAATGGGTGAGGATGTGTACACGCCGAATAAAGCTGGCGATGCTCTTCGCAGTCTTTCAAACCCTGGTCTTTATGGACAACCGGAGAATATGAGCGGCTACGTGAATACTACTTCGGATAATGGAGGAGTTCACACGAACAGCGGGATTCCCAATAAAGCAGCCTATTTAACGATTTCAAGTCTGGGTACAGCTGTTGCTGAAAAAATCTACTATCGAGCACTCACAGTTTATTTAGCTCCACAAAGTGATTTTAGCGACGCACGCGCGGCTCTTCTTGCAGCTGCAGCTGATTTGTATGGCTCAAGCAGCACACAGTACAATGCCGTTAAAACTGCTTGGACACAAGTGGGAGTAAACTAGGCCATTAACTATTTCCAATGTCAGCCGTCACATAATGTGATGGCTGACATTATTATGGGCAAAAAAAATAGATTGGTGTCAGGCACCAATCCAAAATGGGAAGTTTTAAGAAATGAGCTCTTCGAACCATTTCCTAATTAAGTTACCTTTATCATAACTTAGGTGGAACTTGTGTGGAAGTTGTGAAGATGGGCCAAAGGGCAAAAAAAAATAGATTGGTGTCAGCACCAATCAAAATTATGGGAAGTTTTAAGAAATGAGTTGTTTGAACCATTTCCATATTAACTTGTTTATAATCATAAGAAAAAGATATGTAGAACTTATAGTGAAGTTGTGTGGAAGTTGTGAAGATTTCAACAGACCAGTGTATTTTATAAAGGCCTGCGCCCATTTAAGGATTAAAAGAATAATGATCACAACTGCTACTGGATTAGTGGCGGGTTTTGTTTTAGAACAAGCAGAATTAATGTTATGATAACGTTATTGCTCTCCAGTTGATTTGTAAGGCAAGATATTGTCTAAAATATTTTTATAGGATAAAAAACAGATGGGATGACACGATGAATAAAGAAGTCAGTCTTAAGGTGAAAACAAAGTTTGTAAATAAATTTAAAAGCGGCTATCCACTTATTTCTAAGGAAGCCATTATAAATGTGAACGACCTCGTAGAAGAGGGGTCCATTGTTAAATTGGTCGATGATAGAAATATATTTATTGCCAAAGGCTATTATGGTAAACAAAATAAGGGTCTTGGCTGGGTGTTGAGCAGAAAAGAAAATGACTCTTTTGATCAACGTTTTTTTGAGAAAATGCTAAAAGAAGCGATTAAGGAAAGAGAATCATTTTATCAAAGTTCAGAAACTACCGCGTTTCGAGTGTTTAATGGTGAAGGCGATGGAATCGGTGGTTTGACGATTGATTACTTTGCTGGCTATTATTTATTAACTTGGTACAGCAAGGGTATCTATCATTTTCGAGACTATATCATTCAAGCTTTAAAGGAACTGGTTGAATTCCAGGGGATTTATCAGAAAAAGCGTTTTGATGAAAAAGGGCAATACATCGAGGAAGATGACTTTGTCGCAGGTGAAAGAGGTCAGTTCCCGCTTATTGTCAAAGAAAATGGCGTCAACTTTGCAATATATTTAAATGAAAGCGCCATGGTCGGGGTGTTTTTAGACCAACGGGATGTAAGGCGCACAATCCGAGATGTGTATGCAAACGGTAAGACAGTTTTAAATACTTTCTCTTATACGGGGGCTTTTTCCGTGTTTGCAGCTCTAGGAGGAGCAACGAAAACAACAAGTGTAGACCTGGCAAATCGGAGTAAGAGTAAAACGATTGAGCAGTTTAGTGTAAATGGTGTGGACCATGAAACACAAGCAATTATTGTTGAGGATGTATTCAAGTACTTTAAATATGCAGTCAAGAAACAGTTGAAGTTTGATATGGTCATCCTTGATCCGCCGAGCTTTGCCCGGTCAAAGAAATTTGTCTTTAGTGCGGAAAAGGACTACAAGAATCTTCTAATCGAAGCGATTGCCATAACTGCGGACAACGGAACCATTGTTGCATCCACAAACAGCAGCGCTTTTGGGATGGATAAATTCAAGAGCTTTATCGATGCTGCCTTTAAAGAATCTGGCAGCCGGTACAAACAATTGGAAGAATTTTCACTTCCCGTCGATTTCAAAACCGTCAAAGAATTTCCAGAAGGGGACTACTTGAAGGTAGTATTTATTAAAAAAATAAGATAAGAATGGTGCCTGACACCCACATGCATTGAAATGTAGGGGAGGGCCTTTTTTTATTTTTCAGGGTGTTGTAAATCCCATTTTTGCAATATAATAGAGGGAAGATGTTCACGAAATTGTCAAAAAATGCTACTTTCTTAACTTACATATATATATATAATCATTTCTGGGGGGAAGCGATATGATTAGAGCGGCTATTGCTGGTGTTGTTGGTTTTGTGCTTATTTTTATCGAGTCGATGATTGTGATGAAGCTAAAAGGCCTTGAAACGATTGAATTTGGCGGGTTGGCTCCGTTCATTAATGTCTGGGCTATGAATTTCTTTTTCATGTTTGCCATCCTTACACAGTTAACCAATTGGTATATGAACAAAGAAAGTTTAAAAGAAGATAAAAGTTTTTAGTATTAAAAAAAGCGACGCAATCTGGTAGGATGACCAAGACTGCGTCGCTTTTTGTTTGGATTAAACATTATGTTTTACAGTTTTATTCCCTTTAAATGCTGTGTTGCGAATGAATGGGATAACCCAACGGTCAAGACCGATGCGGCCCGCATTATAGCCTGAGAAAAGAATAATTGCTCCTAAGAAAAGATCTGTTGGAATATGTGATACGGTTCCTGCTAAGAAAAATGAAAAGTTCATCACAAGGCCAAAGAACATGGCGGCAGTTGTTAAACATCCAAGAATAAGTCCAAGTCCGATTAAGAATTCACCTAGTGGGACGATCGTGTTAAAAATATCAACGTTTGGTAAGGCGAAATGCTTTAAGAAATCAACATACCAGCCATAAACCATCGCACCGTCTGGACCTTTCACTGGATTAGCGATTGCCCCTTTTAGATAGCCAGAAGCATCAAAACCGCCTGATAATTTGTGGAACCCAGCTGTTATCCAAGAATACCCCATATATAAGCGAAGAACAGTTAAAATTCCAGCGGCAACTTTGTTTTCCCTTAACCAACTTACTACCATGTGAAACACTCCTTTGTTAATTAAATTTTATTTGTTTGTTCGTTAACTACATTGTTACTATACCAAACTTATTTTGAAATAAGGGTAAATTGTTCACTATTTCACATATTCGTAAAAAAGTTGTGAACATTTTATTAACAGAGTCTTGAACTCCATTACTTCCTATTTAATAAGAAAAATGCTTGGAAATGCTCCAAGCATTTTTAACGTCATTCTGCGTGTGAATTAACCTAAATACTTTTCTAAAGGGTTCCAGTAATTCGCTCCCCATCCAGCTGCAAGATGTTCTCCTTCAGCCTCAGGAAAACCTATGTGGTCGAAAACCAAAAGGGTTTTTGAGTCTTGTTCTTTTAGCTCAAACTTAGCAATAGAGTAAACACCCTCTGGCCAGTTCGCTACTCGCCAAGCTTGTACTATTCGCACACCTGGAACAAGTTCAATGTTTCTTCCAAGAATCATGCCGCCAAAACACGAAAAAGTACCGCCAGCTTCGGGACTGATTTCTGTAGGTGCACCTCCCGTCATTTCGCTGAATTGTTTCGAATCTGTGAGTGCTTCATATATAAGTCCAGGGCTGGCATTGAAAACTACTTCTTGATGAATTGTTTTAGTCATTTTTTATTCCTCCAATATATTATTCAGTAGAAAAGGTTATTTATTTTATATAAAAATTAATGCATGGGCATTTCGGACCATGGATCTACACCTGGATCGTTGCCTTCTGCAAAATCTTTAATGCGGGGCATGTAATGTGACCATCCTTGTTGGTGCGATGGGACTTCTTCAACTGGCAAGTCATAATGAGTTAAAACTAAATTTGTGCCATTTTCTTTCGGAGTCAGTTTGAATTCCACCTTACTTGAACCAGGTGGAACGAGCTTTGATTTTTCCCAGCCCCAAGACATGACGATTTTTTCATAAGGAACAATTTCTACATATTCGCCCATGGCAATATCGCTGCCATTCACATCAATTCGATATTTACCACCGATTTTTGGTTCGAGCAGGATATGTCTCCCCATCCAGCGAACCATTTTGTCCGCATCAGTAAAGAACGAAAATAATGTTTCTGGGCGGGCTTCAATAAATATTTCTTTTGTGATGATTTCATTATTGGTCTGATTCATTTTTTCTCCTTTCTTCCTCTTCGGCAGCTTCTTTCAAACGAAGTAAACTATCATCCCAAAAACGGTCAATATACTGCTTTAATTCAGAAAAACCGTCCCTTCTAATACCGTAGTACCGTTTCGTTCCGTCTCTCCGAACTATAACTAGGCCGGATTGTTCGAGAACTTTGAGATGCTGAGAAACTGCTGGAGCTGAAATGTCAAAATGTGAGGCAATCGCGCTGGAGGTCATTTCTCCATCACGAACGAGATAGAGTATATCTCGACGTCTAGGTTCTGCTAATGCATGAAGGACTTTTTCAATCATATCGTTATTTTAGCGCACACTTAATTAAGTGTCAACTTAATTAAGTGCTAGTCATGTTAGTATCTTTTGGCAAAAAAGATGAATATATGAATTCATAAGAGGATTGTAATTTTTTCCAAAAAAGAACTTGATAAAACTAATGGTATTAGTTAATATGAAACTAATGATATTAGTTTAAGGGGATGTGAGACTATGAGGATGATCAAAAATGGGTACTTGTATCAAGTTACATTCATGGCGAATGTTTTTCCGGTCAACTGCTATTTGGTGGAGGAAGAGGACGGGTTAACGTTAATTGATGCAGCGCTTGGCTTTTGTGCCAAAGGCATTATGAAGGCGGCTGAATCAATTGGAAGGCCGATCACCAAAATTGTGTTGACGCATGCGCATGAAGACCATGTCGGGGCGTTGGATGCAATAAAAGAAATCCTGCCAGATGTACCGGTTTATATTTCGAAGCGAGACAACAGACTAATGAATGGCGATCGATCACTTGATCCTCAGGAGGCACAAACCCCGATTAAAGGCGGTGTACCGAAAAAATTAAAAACGCGGGCCAATCTATTATTGAAGGAAGGCGACCTGATTGGTTCGTTAACAGCGATCGAAACGCCAGGACATACACCAGGTTCCATGTCATTTTTAGATTTGCGGACCAAGGCGTTGATAGCAGGTGATTCCTTTCAAACACGAGGTGGAATGGCTGTTGCAGGGGATATTAGAGCTTGGTTTCCATTCCCGGCTTTTGGTACGTGGAGTAAGGAAACCGCCTTGTCCAGTGCCCGGAAATTAGTGAGTTATCGGCCTGAATTGCTTGCAGTCGGCCACGGAGAGATCGTGATAAATCCTGTTAACTCAATGGAGCATGCAATCAAAAATCTGGAACGAAAAATAGGATAGGGAGTAATTATTATGTCACCAAGACCAAAAATCGGTCTCGAAATATCTATTATTATCGAAGCTGCAGGAGAGATTGCCGACCAACATGGTGTGCAGGAAGTTACCTTGGCCAACTTAGCAAAGAAGCTGGGGATACGTTCTCCTTCTTTATATAATCATTTTGATGGACTCACTGGATTAAGAAAGAAATTGGCGATTTACGGAATCGATAAGCTTTATGAAGTGATGGCAAATGCAGCAATTGGGGTGTCAAGCACCGAAGCTGTGCTGGCGGTTAGCCAGGCCTATGTGGATTTTTCCCGAAAGCACCCAGGGATTTATGAGGCTACCTTACTTGCCCCTGACCCGGAAGATGTGGATGTGCAGCAAGCAGGGGCAAAAATCGTTGACCTTTCCGTCCGCGTTTTGCAGGCATATCATTTAGAAGGAGAGCGTGCTTTGCATGCTGTCCGGGGCTTACGTAGTATTTTACACGGATTTTCTGCTCTAGAGCAAAAAGGCGGATTCAAGATGTCATTGGATTTGAATGAAAGTCTTATGATAATTATTAAGGCATTTCTTGCGGGGATTGGGCTAGAGGATTAATAGATGGCAGGGTCTGTAGTGCCCGTGCTGGAGGAAAAAAGCCGAGGACAGTAACTAAGAGAGGACCACAGTGCCCGAACTCATCGAAAAATATCGGTCACGGTCACTCTGAGAGGACCACAGTGCCCGAACTCATCGAAAAGTATCGGTCACGGTCACTCTGAGAGGATCACAGTGCCCGAACT